>JALSQY010000142.1 GCA_026985035.1 Methylothermaceae bacterium | reverse complement strand
TGTGGCATACAAGCTGGGGAGGTAATCCGCCCAGCGCAGTCAAGGCGGCCTGACTCAAACAAAACGGTCTCAGGAATACCCGGGGCGGTTCACTTCGTCAGGCAAGAAGGTTAAAAGTACAAGTGATCGTCTCGCCCAATGACGTCGAGGTGCAGCTGCGGCCGAACGGTATCGAGCGACTGGCGCTGGAGTTTCGGCATAGCACCGAAGAGGTGCCGGCATGAGCAACGGCAAGAATCCAGACAGGGAGCGGGCGTCGACCAGTGCTCCCAGGCGGGTGGAAAAGGCCGGTGAGGCACAGCTCATTGAGGACAACGCGGGCCGGCTCGCCATCTCCGTGCCGATCCGGATCAGGCAGCGAGGGCGGCGCAAGCTGGTGACACTGCCCAATGGCGAGACGGTAGCCCCGAAACGCCCCTGGGACGACGCGCCCACCCCCATGCAGTTGGCGTTGGCCCGCGGGCACCGCTGGTTGGCCATGCTGGAGTCCGGCGAGGCGGGCTCGCTCCGGGAGATCGCCGACAAGGAAGGCGTCGACAACAGCTACGTTAGCCGCATGATCAACTTGACCTGCCTGGCACCGGACATCGTGGCCGCCATCCTGGACGACACGCTACCGGATCATGTCACCTTGTTCGATCTGGCGGTGGATCCGCCGAGGTTGTGGGAGGAGCAACGGAAAATCCTTCAACCCGACGGCTGACGTTCACTCATCCGGCCCGCGGTGGGCCGTTTCCTCCTCGTCCACCCAGTCCTCTTCGACGTAGGTCATGCCCTTGCGACCCGGTACCTTGCGGGGGGCGCCTGCCTTGTAGAACGTGCAGCTTTTGGGGCCGTAGCAGAAGGTCTCGAAGCGGTATCGGTAGGACGGGTTCCAAGGGTCGATGAGCAGTTCCACCGGCATGCGGCAACCCCAGATGCAGGCGGTGCATTTGGCATCAAAAGTGTGCGGGTCCAGGCGCCGGTGCCCTCGCTGCCGGTACGTGGGCAGGTCTGGCGGCACACCGTGGAAGGGCGGGCCGGCCAGTGATTCTTCCGGTGCATCCTCCAGCACCTTGAGCCCGCTGGTCTTGTAATAGCCTGCTGTCTCCATCCTCGGATCAGCGACCGGTACCGAAGCGCCTTTCACTACCATTCCAGTCTGGAAACGGTGTTTCTCCTGGGCGGCCTTGCCGATGGCGATCAGGAATTCGCCGCTCTCTTCCCCAAGGGTTCCCTCAATGCGCGGGACATAACCCAGGTAGCTGTGCGTGCGCTCGTCGAAGGAGCGCAACAGGCGGATGCGGGGCTGCACGCCGAGGATGCGTCCCTGCCAGGTGAGCTTGGCAGTCGAGGGTTTCTTCATTCCGGGTTCGGTACGCTCGGATTTCGTGAGCCTGCGGAAAGAGTGTACACGACGGGTAGCAATTCATGGCTTCTAACCTTCCGTTTCGTCCGCGTCTAACCTGTTGATTACACGCCTTGTTCGGTTGCGGACTTCCGGACTTTGACTCGTGCTCGCCCTCTCGGAAACAGAGAGGAATGGGGAGACTCAGAGAGAAATCCCGAGCTGGAGCGGGCGGAAGGGCGGCTCTCGAAGTCCGCGGCTTTCCGCAAGAACCCCCGGGAATACAAAGCCTTCCCCCAACGAAAAAGGCCAACCCGGGTGGGTTGGCTTTGTGGTATTGGTGGTGGATGGGCCACCTGCTACAAACCATTGCTTCCGAGAAGGGTTATGATGCCTTATTGGGCGTGATAACCGATTGAGAAGCCAGCGGAAAGCTGCATACCTTCGACCCTGCCTCTTGTCCCGGAGTCGCCATGGCAGCCAACCGATTCGATTCCGCCAGCCGGAATCGAACCTTCATCCCGTAACTTGCTATTCCTGCCCACAAGAGCCTTCATGAGCCTCCGTAAAGCCCACAAGAGGAGGCAGCCATGGAAATTCGCCATCTGACTCAACCTGAACTTGCCGAACGCTGGCGCATCAGTGAGGCACCCTCGAGCGCTGGCGGAGTGAGGGGCTTGGACCTAACTATCTGAAATTGCAGGGTAGGGTGCTTTACCGATTGGTCGATGTTGAGGCCTACGAGGAGTCCTGCCTGCGCTCCGCCGCATCCAGCTAGGCTACTGTTTCAATATGCCTTTCGTTGTCGTATGATTGCCAAAATTACCGGTCAAGACCCCGTCAGAGGCAGGATCCATGTCCGAGAAGATCGGTGAGATATTCACCCTGGACGAAGTCGCCGCCTACCTGAAGGTAGGCAAACGCACCATCTACCGGCTGGTGGCGGAGAAAAAGATCCCCGCCTTCAAGGTAGGGGGTGCTTGGCGTTTTACCCGAGCGGACATCGACAGCTGGATCAAGCAGCAGTCTATAGAGGCGCTGGAAGGTAACCAGAACGATAAGGGGTCGACTGGCCATCGACCCAAAGAGGAGGAGCGAAAATAATGCTTGGGTTGACGTTACGAGAAGAATTCCGAGGCAAGCGCCTTAAGGGAACAGCGATTGAGCTGTCCAATGCCCGCAAGACCGGCGCAACCCAGATTGCTGCCCAGCAGTTCCTCGAGATCACCTACCCGACCCATGACCTCCTCAAAGGCATAGAAGCCATCGGCCCCAACCAGGGACGACCCATTGTCATTATCGGTGAGCGTGGTCTTGGTAAGTCGCACCTCATGGCAGCACTCTACCACGCCTTGAATGACCCCGCATCGACTCGAGCATGGCTGGATTCCTGGGCAGCAACCCTGGGCCAGCCGGAAATTGCGCAGATCGCGCTCCGTGACCAGCAGATGTTTGTCATCGGTGAGAGTCTACATCGGCAGCGCTACAAGTTCCTCTGGGATCTGTTATTCGAGCGGCACCCCCACGGCACTTACATTAAAGGCAAGTGGGAAGGCATGGGGGCAGCAAAGACCGATATTCCCTCGGATGAGCTCATCCTGGAATTGCTGCAGCACACCCCCACCATGCTGCTGCTGGATGAATTCCAGACATGGTACGACGGGCTCACGAACACCAAGCAATACCCATGGAAGAACTGGGCCTTCAACTTCATTCAAATCCTCTCGGAAATTGCCAAGGAGCATCCGGAGCTGCTCGTTCTGGCGGTATCCGTGCGAAATGGTGACACCGATGCCTACCAGCAGATCCACCGTGTCAACCCGATCCAGATCGACTTTAAGGCTGGTGGCAGCCCGGAGCGCATCCAACAGGACCGCCGCCGCATGTTGCTGCATCGCCTGTTCGAAAACCGCTTGCAGCTCAATGATCAGGACATCGAGAACCTGATTACTACTCACATTTCGGAATATTTCCGCCTCTTGGGTATTCCGCCGGCCGATCAGGAACGCAGGCGCAAGGATTTCCTTGAAGCCTGGCCCTACGCACCGCACCTGCTGCAGCTGCTTGAGGACCAGGTACTTGTTGCCACAGACGCCCAGGAAACGCGCGATCTGATCCGAATCCTGGCCAATCTGTATAAGGCTCGTGGCAAGAACAATCCCATCCTCACGGCTGCTGATTTCCGGCTGGATGATGATGCTTCTGGCATTGGTGCACTACTGGACTCTGTGGCCAACCAGCAGCATCGAACTCTCCGTGAGAAGGCACTTCGTAACATCACCTCGGTGATGGAGGCGGTTCCCGACCACGCTACATCCGTACCCCACTTGCAGGAGATTATTGGGGCACTCTGGCTGCGATCCATTGCCGTTGCCAACATGGCCGGTGCTGAGCCCCCCGTCCTGCAGGTGGATATTACCCGCGACAAGGCGATTGACGACAATGCCTTCCAAGTGGAACTTGCCACCATCATCGAAAACAGCTTCAACATCCACCAGGATGGGGCCCGCCTGGTCTTCAGGGAGGAGGAAAACCCCCAGGCCAAGCTGATGGCCAGTGCACGGAACGACAAGCTGTTCACCAACGGCTCGGATCTTGAACAACTCGCCAGGGAAATCCGCTATGTCATCGGCGGATCGGAGGAGGTTGCCAAGAATTTTCGCGTGATCGCGCTGCCAAAGTCCTGGGCAACCGACCCGTGGTCCCCACTGGACGAATCCGAACAGCCGGAGCATTGGGATAACCGCCTTCCAATCCTGGTGCTTCCCGAAGAGCCCGAAAATCTGAATGCGGACCTCGGGAAATGGCTGAAGGATCACCTGCAAAAATGCCGCAATACGGTGCGTTTTCTCCTGCCCAGATCAGGGTCCACCAATGCCTTTCAGGACCGTGATCTGCTAATCCTTGCCAGGGCCATTCTCAAGGCTCAGGAATGGAGTGGACAGAACCCTGAGTACCGTAAGCTTCACCACAAGTATGAAAAGGAACTCCGTGACATCCTGAAGAGCCGCTACGACCGATTCGCCGTCCTTTACCGCTGGAATTTCAGCGACCCAAGCCAGTGTGAATTCAGCGTCGAGCATCTGAAAAAACAGGGCGCCCAGATTCCGGAAGCCATTGAAGAGGCCCTCGCTAATGACCTGTTCGTGCCGGAGGACTTTGAAGATCTGGTCCTGGAAGCGGCACGGGAAAACGCCTCTTTGGGTAAATTGCTGCGCGAACTCCAGGAGCCCCGCCCCGCCGGCCAGGAGTGCATTCCCTGGCTGGGCGAAACGGCCATGAAGGAAAAGATCCTGCAGCTCTGTGCGAGAGGCAAAATTGCCATAAACAACCGCGGCCTCGAATACTTGCAGGCACAGCCTGGAGAGGATGTAGAGACGGCCTGGAGACGACTGCGCCCCAAGCTCCCCTACACGGGTCGGCAACTAGACGAAGTCTTCCTGCTGGAGCCTTCAGCGGTCCCCGCAACCGGAGGGACAACCCCACCTCCGATACAACCGCCAGCTGAACCGGGTGCCGTTGCCGAACCCCCCGTCCAGCCTGGGACACCAACCGAGCCGGGTGAGCCAGGAACACCACCCGGTGGTGGAATCTTTGGCCCCGGAACAGGTGGGGGCAAACCACGTGTCACACTGCACAACCCACCCACTTCACCATTGAACCTCATCGGCAAACTGGAAAGCTGGGGCATTGGCCCGGCTACACCTGTCGCGGAGGTCACCGTCAAGGTGTCGGCCGCCACCGGCGCGCAGCTCAAAGAGCTGCTCAAGAGACTGCCTGACGGCATGACATTCGAGCTGAGCCTCGAGAAGGAGGAAGAGTGATGGCGCTTACTGCCAGTCTCATCCACCAGCTCACGACATCCCCAGCCGGTGAAGCCTGGCAGGGCATCATCGATCAAGCGCTGGATATTGCTTCTGCACCATTGGAGGTCAACAAGGCGACCAGTGCCGTCACCAAGAGAGACCGGGAGATCGGCAATCTGGACAACTTCCTTGCCTCCAGCGGTTGGGATCTCTGGGAAGACTTCACCAATGCCGTTGAGCGCACCTCCGACCGTCTGATACGTTGGTGGAACGAGCCCTATAGCCAGAAGGCCATCCTCATCCTCGATGGTCTCTCCCTGCGAGAGCTGCCCTGGCTGCTCCAAGGCGCCGAACAGCACGGTCTCACCATTCACCAGGCCACGGCCACGGCCTCCGAAATACCGGGCGAAACCAACGAATTCGCACAGGCCTTGGGTTTTTCCAGTCGTAGCCAACTGCAGAACAACGGCGGCGGCACCTCGCACAAGCTTCAGCCCGCCCGCACTGAATGCGTCGATATGCCGTGGCAGGAGTGCACGAATCTGATCGATGCCTCACCCAACTGGATATTCTGGCACCACTGGCCGGACAGTAAGGTGCACGATGCCGCAGGCGCGGGTCAGGGACTGGATGTCCTGGTCCGCGACGCCGCCGAGCAGCTCACCAGTGATGACTTCTGGGCATTCGTCAAACGCCTGGCAAATGGCCGACGTCTGATCATCACCTCGGACCACGGCTATGCCGCCACCGGCTACTTTCCGGATGCGGATGGGGAAGTCGCACAGTTTCTCAAGCAGACCTTCTCCAGCGGACGCTCCAAGTCCGGAAGCGGGGATACCGGCCCCTTTGTGCCCCCTGTCGTCCTGCAGCTGGATACCCCGCACGGCACTTATCGGCTGGCGGTCGGGCGTCGCAAATGGAAAAGCCAGGGTGGATATCCCACCTTGACGCATGGTGGGCTTTCCCTGCTCGAAGTGCTTTCGCCCTTCGTAGAACTAACAATCACGCAATAGGGACCAGATAGTAGATGGCAACCAAAAAAGAACTCCTTGCCCAGGAAGTCGCCAGGGCCGTTAAGGCCGGCAAGGCGATAAGACTAGAATCGACCGACTTCAGTGACCCGAATCGTCCGAAAGTTTGCTTGGAATTAGATTTCCCAATATTACCTATAAATGAGCTTGCTAAAGTCGAAAGTTCATCAGGTGCTGGTCGGAAACCAATTTATACCATGAGCAAGTGGTGGGCCCGGCGCCCATCTAGTGTATTCCGCTCTATGCTAATTGCTGCAGCAACCAAGGCTCCCGAGGATACCTCGCACGCCGCCAAGCTGGTGTGGGACAGCTACTACGCCAATCACCAGAAGAAAGGCGCTTTCAAGCACCTCAAGGTGGCGGACATCTTCATGGGCGGAGGCACCACCCTGGTGGAGGGCTCCCGTCTCGGCATGCAGATGATAGGCAACGATCTGAACCCGGTCGCCTGGTTCGTGGTCAAGCAGGAGCTGGCCGATGTGGATCTGGACGAGGTCAAGCGACTGCTGGCCGACATCGAGGCCGAGGTCAAGCCGCAGATCATTCCCTACTACTATTGCGATGGGCCCAATGGCGAGAAAGGCACCTGGACCGATACCCGTACCGGCAAGGTCATGGGGCCCGATTTCGACCCGCTGGCCATCCCCCGGGATGAGCGCAAGCACTACCGCTACGAAGGCCCCGAGATCATCTACACCTTCTGGGCCAAACACGGCCCTTGTGCCGTCACGGGCTGCGGCCATCGCACCCCCATCATGACCAGCCCGGTGATGGCGGTGAAGACCATCAGCGTCAAGCATTGGCCGCATACCTGCAGCCAGTGTGGCGAATCCTTCGATGTGGAAGCCGCCGAGGCGCGCATGGCGCCGGATGTGCCGCTCTATGTCGCCCCGGATGAAAAACCCTACAGTATCATCGACCCCAAACGCGGCGCCGTTTGCCCCCATTGCGGCCATGCTGAGGTGGTCAACTTGGGCAAGGGGAAGAACAAGAAGGTCAAGCTCAGCCTGCTGGTGCATCCCGACTGGCTCAAGGGTGCGCCCAAGGTGGACGAGCAGGGGCAACCCTATGGCGGTTCAGCGCAGGACGATGCGGAATCCACGGCCCGTTGGAACCTGAAGCGGGCCTCTACCATCCGCCTGCTGGAGGTGCGTGGCGACCTGCCCGAGGAGGTAATCTGTCCGGAGACCGGTGTGACCTTTAAGACCGGCAAGGCAGGCGGCACCGTACCCAAGAAGTCCAATTACGCCTGTGCGGCCTGCGGCACGGTCCAGGATGTGCTGGAAACTGTAAAGGTCAGCGGAAAAACAGGGCCGGTGGCCGGTTATGCAATTCAAGGATATTCACCATTACGAAACCAACAAGGCGCACCTTATCGGGGACGTTTTTTTTCTCCTTTTAACGAAATCTGCGCACGGCAATACAACGCTGCGCTTAAGGAGTGGGAAGAGCGCAAGGATGGAGACTTAGCTGATTACTGGCCAAAATCGATGATTCCCTATGGTTTTATGACTGGTATTGCCAATGGGGATATTCGTAAGGGACATGGATTTACCCATTGGTGGACAATGTTCAACCCAAGACAACTACTCGTCCACGCACAAATACTCAAAGCTATTTGCACGGTTGGTGAATACGATTGGAGCGTGCGAGAATATGTTCTGGGGGCTTTTCATAGATATTTGCAACATCAGAACATGCTATGTTTTTGGGATATTCAACAAGACTGTGTTGCACCGAGTTTGAGTAATGCCAACTTTCACCCTAAATCTACCCTAGTAGAGAACAGTATTTTTTCTCATTTAGGCCGTGGAAACTGGCGTTCGTCCGCAGAATCTCTTCAAGATGCCATTATCTGGAGAGACAATCCATGGGAACTAGCAAATAACCAACGATTAACTACGCAGAACCCAGAACTTAAAGGTAAGGTTTCCGGAAAATCCGAGAAAGTTGTTATCAATGATCCCCCGGTTACAGAAGCGGCAGTTGAATGCTGTTCATCGACAGATTTAACACACATCCCAGACAACTCTGTAGATCTTGTCATTACCGACCCGCCCTTTGGGGGGCTGCTGCACTACTCGGAACTGGCCGATTTCTTCTATGTCTGGTTGCGGCTGGTGCTCAAGGACAAATACCCCGACTACTTCTCGGCCGAGTACACGCCCAAATCCCTGGAGGCCGTCGCCAACCGGGCCCGCGAGCCGGAAGACCCGGATGGCTTCTATCAGCGCCTGCTGACCGAATGCTGGCGCGAGGCGCGGCGCATCCTCAAGCCCGGTGGTCTGCTGGCCTTTACCTTCCACCACAGCGAGGACGAGCCCTGGGTCGCGGTGCTGGAATCCCTCTTCGATGCCGGCTTCTATCTGGAGGCGACCTATCCCATCCGCTCCGATGAAACCAAGGGTGAAGGCGAATTCGGCTCCAAGAAGATCGAATACGACATCATCCATGTCTGCCGCAAGCGCACCGAAGAGCCCAAGCCGGTGAGCTGGGGCCGCATGCGCCGCGAGGTGCTCGCCGACGTGCGTCAGCTTCAGGAGATGTTGGAGAATCACGCCAAGGAAGGCTTGCCGGCCGCGGACCTGCAGGTGATCCGCCGCGGCAAGGCGCTGGAGTATTTCTCCCGCCACTATGGCAAGGTCTATGTGGACGAAGGCCGTGCCATCACCGTCAAGGACGCGCTGGTGGGCATCAACCAGCTCATCGATGAAGACGCCAACCGCACCCAGGAGCCACCACCGGTCAGCGCCGAGCCCATCAGCCGGCAGTTCCTGCGCATCTTCGATGGCAAGACCGAGGTAGCGCGTGACCAGATGCAGAAATTCCTGCGCGGTTCCGGCATCGCGCCCGATGAATTCGAACAGCGCGGCTGGTGCAGCGAAAAGAAAAAGGTCTTCACGCTGGTCTCGCCACTGGACTTCGCCCGTGATTGGCAGGGCCGCCACCGCCGCAAACTGACCGCCGACCTGGATCAGGCCCTGGTCCTCATTGGCGCCTGCTTCGACGGCAGCGGCATCAACGCCGCCGACACCCTCAAAAATCAGAACTTCAAGCCCCACCCGGCATTGAAGCCACTGCTGGAGTGGTTCAAGAAGAGGGGCGCCGATCAACCAACGCGCAACGCCGCCTCCCGCGCCCTAACCATCTATAACAACTGGGCCGCCAGCCATCAGCAACAGGTACAGCAAATGGCGCTGTTCTTGGAGGGGGAACAATGAATCCCTATACCGACAATGAATTGCTGGCAATGATGCAGGATCTCGAATCTGATCGTGTTGAGCGCAAGCAGTCTTTTTCCGGTAATGCACCTCGCACGGTACGAGAAGCCGTTTGTGCTTTTGCCAATGACCTGCCAGGGCATGGTACACCCGGAGTTATCTTTATTGGTGCTGATGATGACGGAAATCCGGTAGATCTGGACGTAACCGATGAACTGCTACGCCAATTGGCCGATATCAAGACCGATGGCCAAATCGCACCCCCACCAACACTGCTGGTTGAGAAACGCCGTTTACAGAACCACGACCTTGCGGTCATTACCGTCTGGCCCAGCGATACACCACCGGTGCGTTTCAAGGGTCGCATTCATGTACGTTGGGGACCCAGGCGAGGGTTGGCCAGCGCCCAGGACGAGCGCATCCTGAACGAAAAACGTCGTCATCATGATCGCCCATTTGATGTTCAGCCGGTACCCCCATCTTCATTGGAAGACATGGACCAGTTGCGTTTCGAACAGGAATATTTGCCTGCACTGGTTGCTCCCGATGTGCTAGCAGCAAATGAGCGATCTCCACTAGAGCGTCTTGCTGCAACCAAGATGATTGCCAGTGATGAGGACCCCACACCAACAGTTCTTGGGCTGTTGGTGATTGGGAGAAGTCCTGTTGACTGGTTGCCGGGATGCTACACGCAGTTCCTACGTATACAGGGTCGTGAACTATCTGATCCCATCCTGGATGAAGCAGTAATCCATGGTACCGTGGTCGATCAGATCCGTTGGGTTGAAGAGAAGATGGAAGCGCATAATGTTCAAGCTGTTCGCTTCACCGATGTAGAAAGGGAGGAGCGAGCAACCGCTTACCCAATGGATGCGTTGAGGCAACTGGTTCGTAATGCCCACATGCATCGTAGTTACGAGGCAACACACTCCCCGGTTCGGGTGTACTGGTTCGATGACCGCATCGAGATACATAATCCAGGTGGTCCGTATGGCGCAGTCACGCCAGAGAATTTTGGACAGCCAGGTGTTACAGACTATCGCAATCCTAACCTAGCCGAGGCTCTACGCGCGCTCGGGTTTGTGCAGCGATTCGGCGCGGGTATTGCGCTAGCAAGAAAGGCTTTAGGGGAACGGTTGCACTTTGATGTTCAGCAAGGCTTTGTCGCTGCCATCGTGGAGAGTGCCAGATGATCAGCATTGCCTTCTTCAACAACAAGGGCGGCGTCGGGAAGACGTCATTGGTTTACCACTTGGCATGGATGTTTGGTGAGCTAGGATACAAGGTTCTAGCCGCTGATCTGGATCCACAGGCCAACCTGTCTATTATGACGCTTGGGGAGGAGCGGCTGGAGGCCTTGTGGCCAGATGACGATCACCCAGAGACAGTGTTTGGGGCGATTCAACCCCTTTTTGGTGGTGTTGGTGATGTTGGGGAAGCCCATGTAGAAGAGATTGCGGATCGTGTCGGCTTATTGGTTGGCGATCTCGCGCTGGCGCGCATTGAGGATGACCTATCCACCGAATGGCCCCGTTGTCTTGAAGGTAGAGAGAGAGCATTCCGTGTAACCACCGCTTTTTGGCGGGTTATCAAAGAAGCAGCAGAACGATGTTCTGCTGATCTGGTACTGATCGATGTAGGTCCGAATTTGGGCGCCATCAATCGCGCAGCCTTGATCTCAGCAAGCCATGTGGTAGTACCTGTAGCCCCAGATTTATTTTCGTTACAAGGGCTCAAAAACCTCGGCCCGGTACTAAGAAACTGGCGATCTACTTGGAAAGACTCTTGTCAACGATCTTCTCTGCCAAATTTTCCATTGCCGCAAGGCAGCATGAATCCAATTGGCTATGTGCTGATGCAGCATGCAGAACGTTTAGGGAGGCCTACAAAAGCTTATGCACGATGGCAGGAGCGAATACCCGAGGTGTATCGGGAAGCTGTTATGGGAGAAAGATTGCCTGACCCAAGGCCTTCTGAGCGAGACCCCATGCAGATTGCACGAATCAAGCACTATCGCAGCTTGATGCCTCTTGCAATGGATGCCAGAAAACCCATGTTCGCCCTCAAGCCAGCCGATGGTGCTATTGGAGCCCATCAGACTAATGTACGGCAGTGCTATGAGGATTTCAGAAAGTTGGCACAAGAAATTGCCATACGTGCAGGCCTTAAAAAAGGAGAAGCTGCATGAGGCAGACCAAGGACACCGTGTGGCAGCGCCGTGGTATCAGCTGGATTTGGGGTGATGCTGCACTTGCGCAGGTGTGCTCAGCTAATGAAGTCTGGAGTCTCAGGCAGCTATTGAAGAACGTGGACCAATGGCCTGAGGATTTGCCTAGCAACGAAAATAATGCCCTCGTCGTTGCGGGACTGGATGGTGTACTCGACCTGCTGGAACCTGATGCAGCTGAAGTTTGGCTGGGCGATGCAATTAAAAACGCCATTCTATCCTTTCAATCTTTCTATGAGACAGATGCCGCACTAATTTTCTGGCTGCCTTCTGGTAAAAACCGTATCGTCATAAACCCGGCAACGGATGCAGTTGGATGGCGTTGCGCTCCACCTCATCGTGATACCGCGCTGGATTTTGGCCGCATCCTCTGGGGTGAGGCCAACGAGTACCCTCAGGAGATATTGCTCTCCGAAGTCCGTGATCCGGTAGGGTTATTTCACTTACGTATTACCTGAGACGGTACAGATGGAAGCTCCGCTGGCGCTGAAACCTGGCGAAAGAATCATACACCCGGAGTTTGGCCAGGGTGTGGTGCTGGATGCACCCCATGACGGTTATCTGCGGGCCTTTTTTGGGATTGGCGAACGGCGCGTACCGATCAATTCCATCCATCGTGAAATCTCCCGGACAGAGCGCATCCTCCGCAATGTTGCCGCCGGCGAAGAACGCAGTCGCAAGGCATGGCTCTGTTATGAAGCCCATGCCCTGCCAATTCTCGAGAGCGCGTCGGCGCTCACATCGGCACGGATCGCTCTGCTCCCCCACCAGGTAGTACTGACCCATCGTGTTGCTACCGCCTCACCGCGCCGCTTCCTGATTGCCGATGAGGTCGGCTTAGGGAAAACGATCGAAACGGCGTTGATCCTGCGGGAGCTGTCAAGCCGCGGGGAATTGAACCGAGCACTGATGGTGGTGCCAGCCGGACTGTTCAACAATTGGCACCGAGAGCTCAATGAGGTCTTCAATCTGGACTTTGAGGTATTCGGTTCCGAAGGCGATATTACAGACCGCAAGACCAATGCCTTTGCCAAACACGATCGCCTGATTGCCAGCATCGATACCTTGAAGCGCCCAGCCCGCATCAAGCGCCTGCTCGAAGCACCACGGTGGGATCTGGTGGTGTTCGATGAGGCACACCACCTCACCGCCTATCGAACGGGGAATAAGGTTCGCAAGACCCAGAATTACAAGCTCGCGGAAGCTTTGAAAGATCACGCCCGCGACCTCCTCCTGCTCTCCGCCACTCCTCATCAGGGCAACCATTTTCAGTTCTGGATGCTGATTCAGCTACTGAACCCTACCTTGTTCTCCAGCCCTGAAGATATGGTCGAGAACCGGCATCGCCTGAATACGGTCATGTTCCGGCGTACCAAGGCAGATGCTTGCAAGCCGGATGGCTCGCCACTCTTCGCCCGCCGCTGGGTACACACCGAATCCTTTGTCATGCGGGATGACGAGCGCCGGTTCTACGAGAAGCTGCGGGAGTATCTTCAGGATGAATTTGACCTGGCCAAGCGCCAGGGAGGCCAAGGACGGGCGCTCGGTTTCCTGATGGCCATCTTTCAAAAGATTGCCGCCTCCAGCTTTGCTGCGGTTCGGCGTACATTGAAGCGGCGTTTACTCATGCTGACCCTTCATGAGGCGTTATTGCGCGACAAGGAGCTGGATATAGAAGGCAGGGAGCGATTGATGGAGGAGGCTCGGGAGTTGATCCATGATGAATTCCAGCTCCCGCGTGACAGCATTGGGTGCAGCGAGGTCGATCGGGTGTTGGCAGATCTGAAATACCGCCTGGTCAAGAAATTGGATAAAGAGGCACTCGAGCTTGCCTCGGATCCCTATGCCAGCGAATACTCTGCTGCGCATGCCGAAGAGGCCGCTTCCGCTGTCGTCGATCTGCATCTTCCGGAAGAGCGCCTGCGCATCATGGACCTTTTGAAGCTCTTTCCGGAGCAACGTGAAACCAAAATCCAAAAGCTACTTGACGGGCTGGGAACGCTATGGCGGCAAAACCCCGATGAGAAGATTGTGGTCTTTGCCACCTATCTTGGTACGGTGGATTTGATCGCCCGCGAGATCGAGCAGACCTTTCTAGGTCAGGGCGTGGTTGTACTACGTGGTGGAGACCATGGGGCAAAGTTGGCAGCAGAACGCCGATTCCGGGAAAAGAATGGTCCGCGCGTTCTGATTACAACGGCTGCAGGAAGGGAGGGTATCAATCTTCAGTTTGCCCGAATCCTTTTCAACTTCGATCTGCCCTGGAACCCGATGGATATTGAGCAACGAATCGGGCGTATTCATCGCTACGGGCAAAATCATACGGCACAGGTCTACAACCTTGTGCTTTCGGACACGATAGAGGGGCGCATCTTCCTTCTGCTGGACGAGAAGCTGACAGAAATTGCACGGACGGTAGGAAAGGTCGATAACGAAGGCAATATCGCAGAAGACCTTCGGGCTCAGATCCTTGGTCAGCTCTCCGAGCGACTCAACTATGACCGATTGTACCAGGAGGCACTTTCCGATCCGGAGTTGAAACGCACCCAGGTGGAGTTGGACGCGGCCCTGGCCAACTCACGAGAGGCGCGCCAGGTCGTTTTCGATCTATTCCAGGATCTGGAAGGATTTAGCCTCGATGACTACAAACCTTTCTCCGATATCTCCTCCAGTCTGGATCGCCTGGTTCGTTTCTTTGAGGCCGCCATGGCGGAGAGAAATCGTAAATTAATCAGAATAGATGGCAGCACCTACAACCTTGTAGATGCGGATGGCAAGCGGATCGCGCAATTTACTTTGGACCGTGATAGGGCAACTTCTGAAGAGGGCTTGGATTTGATGGGGTTGGACCACCCGTTGGTACAGGAGGAACTGGGGCGATGGCGTAGTCTATCACCTGACGAGCTCGGTATATTGGTCGCAGGTGAACGGGGAGATACGATTCTTCTTTCCCTATGGATGGTTGAAACATCGACCAGCAAGAGAGAACGTCACGTATTTATTCAGCCAGTGGCCGTTAAGCGAGATGGAACCCGAATACCTTCTGTGGGCATACGGCCGACGCCTCTTTTCATAAAGTTCCCGCCAACCCCCGGCTTTCTCCCGAAGACCGCTTAATGATGTTTGCCAAGATTGTGGAACCTACGCTGCAGCGCGAGCTGAAGCACAAGGGAGCGGCCTCTGGATATGGCAGCTACTCAGCTGAGTTGATTGGATATATCGAGCTGACGTGAGATTGATACAATGCCGAGGAAGAAAAGTATCAAAGCATCGGCACAGCGCTTCAATACAGAGGTTGATGAGATACTCGACTTCCTGTCCGCGACGTCAGAACTTGGCGATAAGCATGTGTCCTGGTGTCACGAGCTTGCCATTATCCGGCTATATCGCGCCTTCGAGACATTGATGCTAGACGCCCTGGTTGGTGCGCTGAACAACGATACATCAACAATATCTGAGAAAACCGGCTTCTCCTTCCCGAAACATCTTACCGACGAAGTCTGTCGATACCTGATTATCGGTAACGGTGTCTTTGACTTCAAAGGACGCAGTGGACTTATCAAAAAGCTCAAACAGTATCTTCCGGATGACCACTATCTCGTTCAGGCAGTGTCGAAACAGGCCTATCGCGATGCATTGGACAAATTATCCTCGGCAAGAAACTATGCGGCTCACGAGAGCCAGCAATCGAAGGATGCGTTCCGAAAGGCTACGGCCCAGAAAAGGGTTGGTACAGCAGGGTCATGGCTGAAAAGCGGTAACAGGTTTAACCAGATTTCGGAACGGCTGAAACAACTAGCGACAGAGATTCACGATAATGCCCCGTATTGACGATCCAGGCTCTGGTCAGTGGAGGATTGATATGCCCCCGCTTCCGCACGCCTCCGTCTCATCAGCCCTTTCAATTGCTTCCCACCCGCCCACACCCACCGCATGAACTCCCGCGGTACCTGGGCGTGCTCCTCACGGTTCACCTTCCGCCGCAACGTGGATCGCTGAAGTGCCCCGGTGCCCAGATTGAAGGTAAAATGGAGTTACCCCGCTTCAGTGGACAGTTCCACATATGGGGTCTGAACCCCGTCCTTGTGCCGGACATGCTGTCGCTCGAAATTGATCGGTGACAGATAGCCCAGCGACGAGTGCCGACGATGCGGATTGTACCAACCCTCGATAAATTCAAAGATGGCACGCTCCGCCTCGGCACGCGTGCAGAATGTGCTCCGGTCCAGCAGTTCACATTCCAGCGTGGCGAAAAAGCGCTCCGCCATGGCATTGTCGAAACAATCCCCGACGCTGCCCATCAAGGGTCGTACACCGGCTTCCTCACAGCGCCGGCTGAATGCCAGCGATGTGTACTGGCACCCCTGGTCCGAGTGATGAACGACCTCCTCGGGCTGGCGTTGCCACAGCGCCATGTTGAGCGCCTGTGCTACCCGCTCGGTCCGCAGATGCGCCGCCATGGCCCAGCCCACGATGCGCCGGCTGAACACGTCCAGCACCACCGCCAGGTACAGAAACCCCTCCCACGTCGGCACATCGGTGATATCCGCCACCCACAGCCGGTCCGGGGCCTCGGTGGCAAATTCCCGCTCCACCAGGTCCGGTGCCGGCCGGGCAGCCTCGTCGCGAGACGTTGTGCGGCAACCCTTGCGGCGGCTGACACCTGTCAGTCCCCTGGCCTCATCAGCCGCGCCACCCGCTTGCAGCTGACCTGCTCGCCCTCAGCACGCAGTTCGGCGTGGATTCGAGGGGCACCATAGGTCCCACGAGAGCGCGAGTGGATCGCCTCTACCTTGTCGGCCAGCTCGCCATCCCGCCGCGCCCTGGCCGACTCAGGACGCCTCAGCCACGCTGAGAGCCCGCTCGTGGAGAATGCGCGCAGCCGGCACATCGTGGCAACAGGGTAATCGGCCCGGTTCACCTTCTACGGCCTCGAAGATTTCGGTGGTACCGAGTCGCTCTCCCGAGCGATACCTGCCCGCGGCTTTTGCCAGGATCTCCCGCTCCAGCTTGAGCTGGCGAACTTCACGCCGCAGGCGGCGCAGCTCATCCCGCTCTGCTGAGGTCAGTCCATCGTTCCGGCAGCCCGCATCCCGGTCCGCCTGCGCCACCCAGTTACGGATGGTTTGGGCCGTCGGTTCAAACTCCCGGGCCAACGCTTCCGGCGTGCGGCCAGCCCGCACCAATTCCACCATCTGTTGCCGGAACTTCAGAGGATACGGCTTCCTCGTCTTGCCCATTTCCAGACACCTCCTCACAAATCTTCAGGTGTCCACGAAAACGGGGCAACTCCACGCCCAATGACGTCGAGGTGCGGCTGCGGCCGAACGGGATCGAGCGACTGGCGCTGCAGTTCGGGCACAGCGCCGATAAGGTGCCGGCATGAACAACGGCAAAAAGCCAGCCAGAAAACGCGCCTCC
>JALSQY010000141.1 GCA_026985035.1 Methylothermaceae bacterium | reverse complement strand
GGCAAATGAACTCTCTTCCGAAAATCCTAAAAAATTTCCTGTGGCTCCTGTCCCATCGACGCCCGCTGAAATCGTATCCTCTTCCTGGAGGGTCACCACATGGGTTAACGGCGTGGCCAGGGAAATGTCGAATTCTTGGGATGTCTTGAGGAAGATTTCATTGAGAGACTGGCGGATAGCCATCAATCGTTCCGGGTTCTTGGTGTAGTAATACACCACCCATTCCAAGGCGTGATCGCCGGTGTCATTGAGGCCGATTTCCAGGGGGAATTGCACTTCGATGCCTTCCATTTTGCTGTCAACCACTTTCTGCCAGGCGGCTTCCAGCATCTCCCGCACTTTGGCGGGGGAGGTGTCGTAACCGATTTTAAAGGTGAGCTTTTCCCGCAGTCCCCGGGCGGAAGCAAATTTGGAAAGATTACGAATGACATGATCCCGCAAGGCGGCATTGCGGATAATGACCCGATGGTTGGCGACGATATCGAGAATCTCGGTATGGAACATTTTGGTCTTGAAAACCACGCCAAACAGTTGGTCGGCGCCGTTGACCCTTACCACATCGCCTTCCTCGAGAATATTACTATTGAGCATGATGAGCCCGCTGAATAAATCCGGCGCCCAAGTGGCCTGGGTCAAGGCCAGCAAAACGCCGATAAACCCCAATACGCCCCCGGCTTCCAGCAGGGATTCGAATCCCAGCATTCGCACCATGGTGATCAAGGTGACGACGAAGACAAAAATTTGCGCCACCAGGGTCAAAAGCCGGGACTGATAAGTTTCCACCCAGCGCCATTCGCCACGGATTTGCTTGCGTTTGCCATAACGGCGCAGTATCCAAATACCCAGCAGATGGGCCACCAGATAAGCCAAATACAATAACACCAGGATTCCAAGCAGAGTGCGGGTCCAGTGTCCTTCCCCGCCGCCCGAGAAAAAGTGCCAGTAAACAAAGCCCAGGATGATTGCCAGGTTCAGGGACTGAAACACATGCACCCGCAAGCGCAGCAGGTTTTCTTTGACATCGTGGGTGGAAGCCAGCTTGACCAGGGGGCGGGCGAATAACAACAGCAACAGGTTGAGGCTAATAACAGCCCAAGTTATGGCATCTACCTGGTCCAGGATAGCCATCAATTTATGCCACGCCTGTATCATGATTTACGGCCTTCTTCCATGGCAATCAAGGGTTGCCGGCAGTGCGTGCAAAAATACTGCTGGCCGTTTTGAATCCGGCGGTGACGGATAATGGTCAACTCATGCTCCCGGCACTCGCAACGGTAACGAAAACGCTGCAAGCGCCGGACTTGCGCCTGGGAAGTGTCGTAATCGTGACAACGGTCTGGCGGCAGGCCGAACAATGCCATCACCGCTTGCCATTCTTGGCCATGGGGCTGGATTTTTCTGCCGTATTGCAAATAAGCCACCGCATGGGCCAATTCGTGCCCCACGGCTACCTGGACGAAGTGATCGAAATTCTGCTGCATCAATACCGGATTGAATCGCAGAATCAACTGCTTGCCTTTAGCCCGCATTTGCCCCGCCGCCCTGCCTTTGAGGTCGAAGCGCACCTCGATGGCTGGCAGCGCTTTCCAGCCAAAATGTTGCGCTGCCACTGTCAACAATTCCCCTAAACGGTGGTAGATCTTCGCCACTTGCCGCGGCGATACCGGAAACGTCATCCTCATTCCTGCCTTAGTCTGGATCACTCATTTTCGCATTGTCCGTCCCGGGCGCAAAACTTCCGCCCGCCCCTGCCGTCAATTAAGGTAGAATTTATCTATTTAATCATTCAGATACGAGGACCCTATGGAAGCATTGGAAGTCAATACCTTGACCCGAAAAATCGAAGACCTCAAGGCCCGTGCCGAAGCCTTAAGGGGGTATCTTTGACTACGCCAACAAGAAAGAACGGCTGGAAGAAGTATTAAGAGAACTGGAAGACCCCGATGTCTGGAACGACCCGGACAAGGCCCAGGCCCTGGGCAAGGAACGGGTGCAACTGGAAGACACGGTCCAGGCCCTCGACAACCTCGCCCAAGGCCTTGACGAGGCGGAAGAACTGCTGGAGATGGCCCTGGAAGAGGGTGATGAAGAAACCATAGCCAGTATTGCCGAAGACCTGGAAAATTACGAAAAGACCGTCTCCGGGTTGGAATTCCGGCGCATGTTTTCCGGCGAAATGGATGCCTGCAACGCCTTCGTGGATATCCAGGCCGGCTCGGGCGGCACCGAAGCGCAGGATTGGGCGGAAATGCTGCTGCGCATGTATTTGCGTTGGGCGGAACGCAAAGGCTTCAAGACCGAGATCATCGAATTGTCACCCGGTGAAGTGGCAGGGATAAAAAGCGCCACCATCAAGGTGGAGGGCCCTTATGCCTACGGCTGGCTGAAAACCGAAACCGGCGTCCACCGGCTGGTGCGAAAGTCCCCCTTTGATTCCGGCAACCGCCGGCATACGTCGTTTGCCGCGGTATTCGTTTCTCCGGAAGTGGAAGACGATATCGACATCGAAATCAACCCGGCGGACCTCAGAATAGACGTGTACCGGGCCTCCGGCGCCGGCGGTCAGCACGTCAACCGGACCGAATCGGCGGTACGCATCACCCATCTGCCCACGGGCATTGTCGTTCAGTGCCAAAACGACCGTTCCCAGCACAAAAACAAGGCCACCGCAATGAAACAGCTCAAGGCCAAATTGTACGAGCTGGAAATGCAAAAGAAACGGGCAGAGCAGCAAAAGCTGGAAGAAAGCAAATCCGACATCGGCTGGGGCAGCCAGATTCGCTCCTACGTGCTGGACCAATCCCGGATCAAGGACCTGCGCACCGGCGTTGAAACCGGCAATACCCAGGCGGTGCTCGATGGTGATCTGGATCAATTTATCGAGGCCAGTCTGAAGAGCGGGTTATAAAACCAGAAAGAGATGCCAAAGATGAAATCAAATTTACGCAACTTAACCATCGAGCAGCGGATTCACCTGGTGGAAGATTTATGGGATAGTATCGCTGCGGAGCAACAGGCATTGGCATTGACAGATGAGCAAAAAGCCTTGCTCGATCAACGTCTGGCGTCCTACACATTCGACAAGAAAAAAGGCCGCCTGGCGGAGGAAGTCATTGCCGGGATCAGAAAGCGCCTATGACCCTGGAAGTAAGGGTTCGGCCAGAAGCGGAAGAAGACATAGCCGATGCTGCAACTTGGTACGAAGATCAGCTTCCAGGTCTTGGCCAGGATTTTCTTGATCAAGTCCTTGAGAAACTCCTGTCCATAGCCAAGCAGCCAGAAATGTTTCCCGTCGTTTACAAAGACATTCGGCGAGCATTATTGAATCGCTTTCCCTTCGCCATCTATTATCGAAAAGAAACGGATGCAATCGTCGTGCTTGCTGTGATTCACGGCAGCCGCAATCCACGCCACTGGAAAAAAAGAACCTAACAGGATAATTATTCAGTTATTCGCTACATCAACCTTTAATTAATATTGCTGAAAAATTGTAATGAACGACCAAACCACCGACACCCAGGATCTCATCGCCCAACGCAAGGCCAAACTGGCGGCCCTGCGGGAAGCGGGCATCGCCTACCCCACTGACTTCCGCCGTGACAGCATCGCCGCCGAACTGCACGCCCGCTTTGATGACAAATCAGCGGAATTTTTTGCCCAGCAACCCCTCCGGGTGCGGGTCGCCGGACGAATGATGTCGCGGCGCCTAATGGGCAAGGCCAGCTTTTGCCATCTGCAGGATATGTCCGGCCGCATCCAGCTCTATGTTACCCGTGATGGCTTGCCCGACGGCCTTTACCAGGAGTTCAAGAAATGGGATATCGGCGATATCCTGGGGGCGGAAGGCACCCTGTTCAAAACCAAAACCGGCGAACTGAGCGTCAAGGTGGATGAAATCCGCCTGCTTGCCAAGTGCCTGCGCCCGTTGCCGGAAAAATATCACGGCCTCACCGATCAAGAGCTGCGCTACCGCCAGCGTTATCTCGATCTGATCATGAACGAGGTCACCCGGCGCACCTTCAAGATCCGTTCCCAGGCAGTACAGCATATCCGTCAGTTCCTGATTGAACGGGACTTTCTCGAAGTGGAAACACCGATGATGCAGGTGATTCCCGGCGGCGCCGCCGCCCGCCCCTTCATCACCCATCACAATGCCCTGGAAATGCAGCTTTATTTGCGCATCGCCCCGGAACTTTATCTCAAGCGGCTGGTGGTGGGCGGTTTCGAGCGGGTATTCGAGATCAACCGTAACTTCCGCAACGAGGGCCTGTCCACCCAGCACAACCCGGAATTCACCATGCTGGAGTTCTACCAGGCCTATGCCGAATATCATGACCTGATGGATCTGACCGAAACCCTGTTCCGCAGTCTGGCGGAGAATGTCCTTGGCACCACCACCCTCCCCTATCAAGGGCGGGACTATGACTTCGGCGCGCCGTTTCAGCGATATACTTTGTTCGAATCCTTGCTTCGCTTCAATCCTGGATTGGCCGCCGAGGAGGTGGACAATCTGGAGGGCGCCCGCAAGGTGGCGGAAAAGCTGGATATTCCCCTCCTGCCCAGCTTTGGCCTGGGCAAAGTCCAGACCGAAATTTTCGAAAAGACCGTCGAACCCAAATTGCTCGATCCTACTTTCATCACCGAATATCCGGTGGAGGTTTCTCCCCTGGCCCGGCGCAACGACAAAAACCCTCACGTGACCGACCGCTTCGAGCTGTTCATTGCCGGCCGGGAAATCGCCAACGGCTTCACCGAGCTGAACGATCCCGAAGAACAGGCCGCCCGCTTCCGCCAGCAACTGGAAGCCAGAGACGCCGGTGACGAAGAAGCCATGCATTTTGACGCCGATTATATCCTCGCCCTGGAGCACGGCATGCCTCCCACTGCCGGAGAAGGTATCGGCATTGACCGGCTGGTGATGCTGCTGACCGATTCACCGTCCATCCGCGACGTACTGCTCTTTCCCCACATGCGCCCCAAGGGCCGGGAGGAAGCATGAGCGCCATGACTTATATCAGCACCCGGGGACAAACCAAAAGCCTTGGTTTCCAAGATGCGGTCATGACTGGCCTGGCCCCCGATGGCGGCTTGATCATCCCAGCAAAGATTCCCGAGGTTTCCAGCCGGTTGTCATCCTGGTCAACACTCAGCTACCCGGATCTTGCCTTCGAATTGATCAAGCTGTACGCGGATCTGCCAGACGAGGACTTGCGGGAACTCATTCAACGCAGTTACGCCACCTTCCGCCACCCTGAAATCACACCGACGGTCAAAGCGGGCCCGATCCATATTGTCGAACTGTTCCACGGTCCCACCCTGGCATTCAAGGATATCGCCCTGCAATTGCTGGGTAATCTGTTCGAATATATTCTGGAACGCCGCAGCGGACATCTCAACATTCTTGCCGCCACCAGCGGCGACACCGGCAGTGCCGCGATTTACGGAGTGCGGGGCAAGGAGAGGATCCGCATTTTCGTGATGCACCCCAAGGGAAGGGTCAGTCCGGTGCAGGAACGGCAAATGACTTCCGTGCTCGATCCCAACGTCTTCAACCTGGCGGTGGAAGGCACCTTTGACGATTGCCAGCAGATCATGAAGGCGATTTTCCGGGATGTGGCATTCAAGGAAAAATATCACCTGGGCGCGGTCAACTCAGTCAATTGGGCCCGGGTATTGGCGCAGATGGTGTACTATTTCTACGCCGCACTGCGGCAACTGGAGAGCGGTGCCCGGCAAGTGCAATTTGCGGTCCCGACCGGCAATTTCGGCGACATTCTGGCCGGCTGGTACGCCAGGCAAATGGGCCTGCCCATCTCCCTGTTGATTCTGGCCACCAACGAGAACGACATTTTGTCCCGCTTTTTCAACACCGGCACCTACAGCGTCAGCCGAGTGGTTCCCACCCTCAGCCCGGCCATGGATATTCAAGTGGCCAGCAATTTCGAACGCTACCTCTATTACCGGCTGGGCCAGGACCCGGAAAAACTGCGGAGCTTGATGGAAACTTTTGAGGCCACGGGCAGTTTGACCCTTCCCCTGGCGCCTGGAGAAGCGGTGGACCCACTGTTTGCCGCGGGCAGCGCGGACCGGCAAGCCACCTTGGCCACCATTCAAGAATTTTGGCGGGAGCATCGCTACCTGCTCGATCCTCACACTGCCACTGGTGTTCATGTAGCCAAGCGGCACTTGAGCAGGGAGGACCCCACCTTATGCCTGGCAACGGCGCACCCGGCGAAATTCGGCGATGCCATCCGGCAGGCCCTGGGCGAGGATCTGGCCCACCATGAATTGCTGGACAAGCTGGAAACGGCCAAAACCCGCTGCGACACGGTGCCAGCCGATGAATCCGCCATCCGCAACTACCTGAAAGACAAAGCATTCTAAGGACCATCATGAGCCAAGTATATATTTACGACACCACCCTTCGCGACGGTACCCAACGGGAGGAAATCTCCCTCTCGGTGGACGACAAACTGGAAATCGCCAAACGCCTGGATGAGTTCGGCATTCACTATATCGAAGGGGGCTGGCCGGGTTCCAATCCCAAGGACGCGGAATTCTTCGCCCGGGTCAAATCCCTCGACTTGAAGCACGCCAAAGTCGCCGCTTTCGGCAGCACCCGCCGCAAAGGCATCACTTGTGAGGAAGACGCCAACCTCAAAGCGCTCATCGATGCCGGCACCCCGGTGGTCACCCTGGTGGGGAAAAGCTGGGATTTCCACGTCCACGAAATCCTCAAGACCACGCCGGAAGAAAATCTGGCCATGATTAGCGAATCAGTCGCCTATATGAAAAACCAGGGGTTGGAGGTAATCTTCGACGGGGAACATTTCTTCGACGGCTATCTGGCCAATCCCGATTATGCCCTGGCCACCTTGAAAGCCGCGGAACAAGGCGGCGCCGACTGGTTGATCCTGTGTGAAACCAACGGCGGCCGGCTGCCCTGGGAAGTGGAGGAGATCGCCGCCGAAGTCCGCCGCCACCTGAATACGCCATTGGGCATCCACGCTCACAACGATTCCGGCTGCGGAGTCGCCAACGCATTGGCGGCGGTCCGCGGCGGCTGCCGCCAAGTGCAAGGCACCATCAACGGCTATGGGGAACGGGTGGGCAATGCCAACCTCACCACCATCATCCCCAATCTCCAGTTGAAAATGGGCTTCGAAGTGGTGCCCGAGGAGAACCTCAAGCAACTCACCCATTTATCGCGGCTGGTGGCGGAAGTGGCCAATCTGGAGCACGACAACCACGCCCCCTACGTGGGCAAAAGCGCCTTCGCCCACAAGGGCGGCATTCACGTGGCCGCAATTCTGAAATCCCCCGACAGCTACCAGCATATCGATCCGGAAAAGGTGGGCAACGAGATGCGCACCCTGGTTTCGGAACTGTCCGGGCGGGGCAATCTGGTTTACCAAGCCCGAGCCCACGGCGTGGATATCACCCCGGATCAGGCCAGCGAGGTTTTGCAGAACATCAAACAACTGGAACACAAAGGATTCACCTTCGAAGCCGCCGAGGCTTCGGTGGATCTGATGCTGCACCGGGCCCGGGCGGATTACCGCCCGCCTTTTGAACTGGTGGATTTTTTCGTCATCACTGAACGCCGTCAAGGACGGGGGCTCTTGACCGAAGCCATCGTCAAGGTAAAAATCGGCGATGATATCAAACTCACCGCCGCCGAGGGTAACGGCCCCGTGAATGCGCTGGCCCAGGCCTTGCATCGAAGCCTCAAAACAGAATATCCGGTGTTGGAGGATTTACGGTTGACCGATTATAAAGTTAGGATTCTCGACAGCGAGACCGGCACTGCCGCCGTCACCCGGGTGTTGATTACCATGCACGACGGCCACGACGATTTTTGGACGACGGTAGGCGCCAGCGCCAATATTATCGATGCCAGCTGGCAGGCTTTGTCCGACGCCATGGAATATGCCTTGCTGCCCAAGTCCCAAGGCAAATAAAATACCGCTGGGAGGTCATCATGAGGCTCATAAACCATTCCGCCATTTCCCTTTCCGGAATCATCTTCCTACTGCTCGCCTCTATCGTCCAAGCGCAACAAACCATCCGGATAGAACTTGGGGACTTTCGTTTCACCCCCGACAAGATTCACGTGCCCGCCGGCGCCCAAGTCGAACTGGAACTGGTCAATAGCGATACCCTGACCCCCCATGACTTTGTGCTCAAGGCGCCTGAAATACAACTCGATATGATTATCAACGTCCCTCCCAGGAAAACAGTCACCACGCAATTTATCGTTCCCGCCCGCCCGGGAGTGTACCCCTTTTACTGCAGCAAGAAACTATGGTTTTTCAAAAGCCACCGGGAACGGGGCATGGAAGGCCAATTGATTGTCGAAGCCCACAGGCCATGAAAACCCAAATCAAACATCAATCCTACGACGTGGCTGTCATCGGCGCCGGCGTGGCAGGCATCACCGTGGCCCAGCTATGCGCCCGACAAGGGCTGAAAACGATCTTGATGGATCCGACCCGGGACCACGAAGGCAATCCCCTGGCAGGAGGGGCCAGTCTGCTCAATGGATGTATCCCGGCCAAAATACTGCTGCAATTAAGTCACGAATACCATCAACTGCAACAAGGCCGCCCGGGATTGAAGACCAAAGCCTTGGAGCTGGACCTGGCGACTGCCCATGCCCATATCGATAACACCATCCGGCGCATCAGCAATCAAATCACTGCTTCTTTGAGTAACAGTGGCGTCGAGTTTCTTTGTGCCAGCGGCCGTTTGCTGGAAGGAAAACAAATCGAAATCACGGCGCTGAATCACGAGCCTGCCTTGATCACGGCGGAACATATCGTGCTCGCCTCGGGCTCTCATTCCATGACACTGCCGAGCCTGCCCCTGGACGGCAACCGTGTTGTCGATCCAATCGATGCCATGCGTTTTACGGAAGTCCCCAAGACACTGACGGTCATTGGCGCGGGCGCCATTGGCCTGGAAATCGCCGGCATCTGGTCCCGGTTTGGCAGTCAAGTCACCGTCCTGGATGCTCAAAACAGCCTGCTCCCTTTTGCGGATCAGGAAATTGCCAATGAAATGCTGGCCAGCTACCGGCGCAGGGGGATTGATATCCGCCTGCAGGCTTGGGTGAAACAAGCCAAAATTGACGGCCACGGCGTTACCCTGACCTGCCAATACCCCGATCAACCCCCATCTGATCTGTATGGTGACAAGGTCGTGGTCGCCATCGGCAGGATTCCGAATACCGAGACATTATTTGCGCCCGAGGTGGATGTAGTCCTCGATGAAAACGGCTATGTCCATGTTGACGAACAGTGCATGACCAATCTCCCGGAAATCTTTGCCGTGGGAGATTTGGTGCTGGGCCCGATGATGGCCCACAAAGGCATTGCCGAAGCCAGAGTGGTGGCAGACACCATTGCCGGAAAAGCGGCACAAATGGAATATACCATCCTCCCCAGCGTCATCTACACACTCCCGGAAGTCGCCTGGATTGGCCGTACGGAAGAGGCCCTTGTGGCCGCCGGTGTGCCCCATAGAAAATCCATCACCCCCTTTACCGACAATCCCAAAGCCTTGGTCCACGGCATGGCGGAAGGTTTTATCAAAATCCTGGCCCACGCTGAAACCGACCGCATCCTTGGCATACATATAATCGGCCCACAGGCTTGCGAACTCATCGCCGAAGCGGTACTGGCCATGGAATACAGCGCCAGCAGCGAAGACCTGGCCGACACCATCCACGCCTTCCCTTCCCTTTCGGATGTGTTGCGCCAGGCGGCGTTGATGCTGCAGGAATCCTAGCCCGGATATTTCACCAGCCGGCTTTGGGCCTATGGATATGTACCGGGGCAATCGCATGAACCGGTTCTCCCCTCTCCTTCTGGGAGAGGGACGGGGGAGAGGGGGAAAACACCGTTGCATTCATCGGCTCAAGCCCTCACCCCAACCCCTCTCTCAGAGGGAGAGGGACTTCAATATATCAAGTATGAACGGGAAAAACGGCAGTCATGCGATTGCCCTGGGATATGTACGAGTATTAAATATCGTAGGAGCATCCTTTCGCCCTTAAAACCGGAAGGTCATCTGGATACCGCCCAGGTTGACACTGGAATCGAATTTCCCCACCAATTGATGACGAAACAGGCCGGGTTTGGTGGCGACAAGATCAATGGTGTTATCAATCCGGGTATCTTCCACAAAAATATGGGCATAGGCGATATCCACGCTGATGGCCTCACCATAATGATATGAAGCCCCGGCCGTCAGCCAATGACGGGTATTGTCAGGGATGCGCGGGGTTCGCAGCCGGCTGTTGGGAACCGGGGTTTCATCGAAGGCATAGCCGGCGCGAAAACTCCAGGCCGGATTGAGGTCGTAGTTGACGCCTATATTCGCGGTCCAGGAATCGTTCCAGTTTTCCTTGGTCACCTGATCGGGCAAGCCGGGACTGCGGACCCGCAATTCCTTGAACCGGGACCAATTGGTCCAGCGGGCACCCAAAGCAACACTCCAGTGATCGTCGAAGCGGTGAAAGATGCCTATATGGACAGTCTCCGGCAATGTTAAATCCGCTTTGGCTTTCAATTCAGCATTTCTCACCAGCGACCGGATTTTTAAATCGCCCTTGAGCTTGTACTCGACCTTGGAACGAAAACCCACACCAAAACGGGTATTAGGACCAAATTCGTACATGACGCCAACATTATAACCGGCACTCCAGTCATTGCCTTTTACCTTGGCTTTACCATCCGGAAGCTGGGCGCCGGTTGTAGGATTCACCAGAAACAGTGCCCGGCTCAGCTTTGCCTCGACATATTGCGCACTGGCGCCGACACCGATGGACAACCCCTCCGCTATCCGAAAAGCCAATGAGGGATTGATATCGATCGTTTTAACTTCAGAACGTAATGCATGATAGCGGCCTACCCACCTGTTTGCATAATCGGTTACCAAGCCGAAGGGAACGGTCATCCCCAAGCCAAAGGCCACCCAATCGTTGATGTCTATTTTGAAATAGCCGCCACCGAAAGGCGAATCATCGCCTCCGTCCGGTTGTGACCCGCTATCTGGAAAGGTGAGTGGACCGCCTGGACTAACCACTGTCAATGACGTTCCCTTGTTCTTGAATTTGGCATGACTGCTGAGATAATAGGCCATGCCCTGAATCTGGGTTCCCTTGAGTGCCGTCATGCCGGCAGGGTTGTAAAAAACCGCAGAAGCATCATCGGCCACCATACCATAACCGGCAAAGGCTCGTCCCATGCCGACCACACTTTGCTCACTGATCTGGAAACCTCCGGCATAGGCCGAGCCAGCCATTATCCATGTAATCCCCGCCACGCCCAGTTTGAATGGGATCTTCTTTTTCATTGCTTTCCCCCCCCTTCTGTGTCCATAGACAACGCCAAGTTTACCGCAAAAAACTGACCAAACCGATATGGAGAATTTGACGCAGCGCCATCCACTAGCCACAATGAACCAGAGGTTTACCCCCTATGTCAACTATTGATTTTTATTACGATTTCATCAGCCCTTACAGTTATTTAGCAGCCTTTCGCTTGCCGAAAATGACCCAAAACCATCCAGATCTGGTTTTCAACTGGATTCCTGTGAATTTACCTTCCATCATCAAACGCAGCGGTAATATTCCCCCCGCCACCATTCCCAGCAAAGCCCGTTATCTGTTGCGTGACTTGAAACGCTGGGCCGACTATTTAAATGCCCCCTTGAAAATCATCAAACCGGGCTCGTTTGACGCCCGTCCGGCTTTGAATATCGCCTCCGCCCTGCCCCCTGAGGAAAGGGTAGCTTTCTCGCAAACAGTATTCCAGGCCATTTGGTCAGGCAACATCGATATCGGTAATCGTGATTGGCTCCAACAGATTTTCGACCGACATAGTCTCTCTAAGGATTGGCTGGCGCTGATCGGCGAAAAAACCAGCCCTGCCCTGGAACAGCAGACCCAACAGGCTTTGAAAGCCGGCGTATTTGGCGTCCCTACTTTTATTCTCCGGGCTGGCAAACGTTCAGAAATGTTCTGGGGTGTCGATCGCATGGATTTTCTGGAAAAAGCCATAGTCCAATCACAATGAAGAAAAACGCACTGCGGCTGCTGGATAAACTTACATTTCTGTCTCCCCGCCGACGATTCGAACTTTATCCCCCCTTCTGGTTGATGCGGGTCAAAGTAATCGAAATGGATGAAGACTGGAACCGGGTGAGGATATTACTCCCTCTCACCTGGATTTCCGCCAATCATGGAGGATCCATGTTCGGGGGTTACCAGGCGTGTCTCGCCGACCCGGTTCCAGCCCTGGCCTGCGCTCGTCACTTCCCCGGTTACCGGATGATGACTAAATCCCTCAAACTGGATTTCATCCGTCCCGGCAACTCCGATCTGCTCCTGCATTTCGACTTCGACCCCGGCCAGAAACATGCCATTGCCGAGGAGCTGGCACGCAATGGCCGGGCCGATCCCGTCTTTGAAATGGCCTATTACCGGCAAGATGGAGAAAAATGCACCCTGATCTGGAATACTGTTGCCATCAGAAAACCCGAGTATCTGGAACGGAAAATGCAGAGAACCGGCGATTGACGCCCTGCCCTCTCTCCATTTTCAACTAAACTTACCCTTATATTTTCCCCAAACCTATCCTCCCTTGGGTATTTGCTTGGGGATGACAAAATGCGTTTTTTCATCAAGGCCACTCCAACTTTCCCATGGATCAACCGGCTTCCCCTACTACGACCAAACGATCTTCCAGCCATTTCATGGCGCGCTGCCTGCAAGCGCTGAAACAAAACAAGCTGGTGCTTCCCACCATCCCTGACATTTCCCTGAAAATCCGGCGCGCCATCTCCGACCCGAAGGCCAATAACAGCAAGATTGCCAAAGTGGTGCAAATGGATCCGGTGATTACCGCCAGACTCATTCAAATTTCCAACAGTCCCTTGTACCGGGGGCGGCGACGCATCGAAAGCTGCCCAGAGGCACTGACCCGCCTGGGCTTGAAAGTAGCCCAACACCTGATCACCAGTTTCGCCCTGAAGACCGTTTTCAAAGCCAAAACCCGCTTCATCAAAAAGCGGATGGATGACCTGTGGCATCACAGCAGTTACGTGGCCGCCATCAGCGCCGTATTGGCCCATAAAACCCCGGGCTTCGACCCCGACCGGGCCATGCTTGCGGGATTGGTTCACGATATTGGCAGCGTACCGGTCCTGACCTTCGCCGATGCCCATATCGATCTCATCTCTGAACCCAAAGACCTCGACGAAACCATTGACAAACTGCGGGGTCCGGTCGGCTGCGCCATCATGAAGCAATGGCATTTTCCAGATGATTTCAAGGAGGTAGTGACAGATGCTGAGGATTGGCTCCGCGATCCCAGTCCGCAACCGGATTATGTGGACTTGGTTGTGGTCTCTCAACTGCACAGTTTTGTGGGCACCCCTCAGATCCACAAGTACCCGAGAATCGACGAAATCCCCGCCTACCATAAACTCCTGGCCGGCCACCTGGATGCCGACACCAGCATGGGAATCCTGGAAACCGCCAAGGAAGAAATCTGGCAAATACAACAAATGTTGACCCGCTGAACCATGGAAATCCAGTCCAATTTCATTTCCTTGGCACCGGTCCAGCCGGGAAAGCCAGGCACCTCCCATTCATCACTGCCACTCCAGATCGGTCAATTGCTGAATGCCAAGGTCCTGGCCACCCTGGAATCCAACCGGCTATTGCTGGAAATCAACGGCCGCCGCCTGCTGGCCGCCACTGATATCAATGCCAGGCGTGGACAAACATTGACCCTGGAAGTCCTGCAAACAGAACCCACGCCCCGACTCAAAACCGTCGATACCACCCATGCCACTCGAATCATCACTCAGCACGCTACCCGCACCCTGCTTCCCCAACAAGTCCCACTCGATCAAGCGCTGGCTGCGTTAAAATCCCTCTACCAACAGCCCCAAACCCTGTCAGCACTGCCACCAGCCATCCGCCTGCCGCTGGCAGCACTTTTAAAAGCCATTCCCAAACGGGAATCTTTGGCCAACCCTGCAGCTCTCCCCGCCTTGTTATCGGAAAGCGGCATCTTCCATGAAGCAATGCTGGCCCAATCCGGCAATACCACCAGCCACTCTCCTCCCCATGATCTCAAAGCCCATCTGTTACGCCTTTCCGCAGCCATCAAGGCCGCAATAGCCAACACCAGGCCGCAATCGTTCAGCCAGCCACCCTCCGCCCAAGCAAAACCGGAACCAACCCCGCTTCCAGCGATTGATGATGCCGCTTCTCTTCTTCCGCAAATGGAGAAGGATACAGCCAGCGCCTTAGCCCGGTTGGTATTGGACCAACTCGCTTCCCTGCCAAAAAACGAATCGTCATCACCAGGCTGGCACTTTGAGATTCCCTATTTTCATGGCGACACTCTGGAACGGCTGAGACTGGCCATTGCCCAGGAATCCCCCCAGGAAAAACCCGGCAATCCCGACGAAACCGCTTGGTCTGTCATCCTGGAACTGGCACCTGAATACCTTGGCAAGATCCGGATAAAAATCACCACCCAAGGCGAACGTATCCACACTTATTTTTGGAGCGAAAAAGCATCCACCCGCCAACTCTTTGAAAAGCATTTCGATCACCTGCAAAGCCAGCTGCAACAAGCCGGCCTCGATCCCAAAGTGCTCCAAACCGCCAAAACTGTCACTCCGCCTCAGCCACCCACCTCTCCCAATCCCCGTGGCCTTATCAACGTGACCACATGAACAAACCGACGACTGTCAATCCCCGCAACGTGGCCGTTGCCCTGAAATACAGCGGTGAATCAGCTCCCCAAGTCACCGCGAAAGGCCGGGGCAAACAAGCGGAAGAGATCATCAACCGCGCCGAAGAAAACGACATCCCACTCCATACGGATCCTCACATGGTCAAAATGCTCGCCCAAATTCCATTGGGAGAAGAAATCCCCCGGGAGCTTTACGTGGCCGTCGCCGAAATCCTGGCCTTTGCCTTTTGGCTCAACGGCAAAGCCGGAAACAGATAACCGGCAACTTCTCAAGCACGGCAAGCCATGGGAGTCCAAATAATACGGTAATAGCGATTTGAAATAATCACCCACAGTGGTAGCGATGAATGCCAGGCTACGCCTGACTAACCTGACTCGCTTATTCGATTGGCGTATTGGATAAATTCCTCCTCGGGTAGAGGCCGACTGTAAAAATATCCCTGGAACAGGGGACAACCATGGCCCTTGAGGAACTTCCGTTGCACCTCATTCTCCACCCCTTCGGCCACCACATCCAGCCCCAAATGGCGGGCCATGGACAACATGGTCTCAATAATGACGCAGTCGTTGGCATCCACCGCAATATCATTGACGAACGAGCGGTCGATTTTCAGCTGATCCAGTGGCAATTGCTTGAGATACCGCAGGGAAGAATAACCGGTCCCGAAATCATCGATGGAAAACCGGACCCCCAACCGTTTTAACGCCCGCATTTTCGTGATGGTGTCATTGATATCTTCAATCACGATATTTTCGGTCAATTCCAGCATGAGTTTCCGCGCATTTACCCGGCATTCTTCCAATACAGACGCTACTTGCCCGACAAACGCGACTTGATGAAACTGTTTGGGGCTGATGTTTACCGCAAAATGATCCAGCCTGTGAAAAAAAGGTTGCGATTGCCAAGCCCCCAGATACCGGCATGATGCTTTCAACACCCACTGGCCAAGGGGCAAAATCAAACCGCTTTCTTCGGCGATGGGAATGAATTCGCCGGGAGATATCCACCCATGTTCCGGATGATACCAGCGCAACAACGCTTCCACCCCCACCAGATCTCCGGCCACATTATGCTGAGGTTGAAAATAAAGCTGTAGCTGATTTTGTTCGAGCGCGGCGCGCAAATCCTTTTCCATTTGCAGGCGGACGTCAGCGGCCACCTGCATGGCCGGAAGATAAAAACAGATGGCATTGCGGCCCATGGATTTGGCCCGGTACATGGCGGTATCCGCCTGTTTCAGCAAATCGCCCGGATCTTCATGGCCGGCAAACAAGGTGATGCCAATACTGATTGAGGTTTGATAGTTTTTTCCACTTAACTCATAAGGCGCGGCGATATGTTTTTTGATTTTCTCCGCCACAATCCGCACTTGATTGGCCGCTTTCTCGGAGTTTGAATCCAATTCCGGCAACAACACCACAAATTCATCGCCTCCCAACCGGGCGACGGTATCCTCCACCCGCAGATGCTGGCGCAACCTTTCCGAAACCTGTATCAACAAGGCGTCACCCACGTGATGGCCCCAGGCATCGTTCAAATGCTTGAAGTTATCCAAATCCATGAACATCAAAGCGCCATAGGACTGATGCCGTCCGGCCACTCCCAATTCCTGGCGCAGCCGATCCATGAACAAGCGCCGGTTGGGAAGGTTGGTCAAAGGGTCATAGAATGCCAAGTGCTGGATTTCTTGTTCTGCCTTTTGCCTTTCCAGCTCCGCGCTGGCCCGCGCCGCAAACATTCGAATCACGGATAAAACATAGTTTTCTTCAGTCAGTGACCGGGTGTGGCAGACCACCAAAATTCCAATGACATTGCCTTGACTATCGTGTAATGGCGTGCCCGCGTAGCCTTCTATCCCCATTTCCACGAGCATGTGATCCGCGGGGAACAGGGATTGAACATTGTTGGGAAAGATGCAGGCTCCGCCGTTGATGACATCCTCGCAGGGAGTGTTTTCCAGGCGGTAACTGAAGCCCTCCGTCCATTGGCCGTGATTCCATCCGGCAATCACATCAATTTGCCGGCCTGACGGATTCAAAGTCCCGACGAAAGCACAGGTGACCTCCAATCCCTTTGCCAATTGGCAAACCAGGGTTTGAAAGAAATCCTCGCCAACCTTGCCGCCAATCTCATCGGCCAGCAGATGGGTGAAATAGGCAATTTGCTGCTGCTCGGTCACATCATGAATGGTGGCATACAGCAAGGTGTCCGAGGCTACCTCTATCTGGCTGCCGTGTACTTCCACCTGGCGGATCTGTCCCGAGCGTAACCGGTGGTAATGGATTTCTGTTCCAACAGGGTCATTGCCATCCGTGGCATTTTTTTCTTCAATCCAGGCCAACGGCATGCCTTGCATT
>JALSQY010000140.1 GCA_026985035.1 Methylothermaceae bacterium | reverse complement strand
AACGGTTGCTGGAAGAGGTGGCTTTTGAAGCGTCCGATATGGCCGGTCAGACGATTCGCATCGACGCCGCCTATGTGGATTCCCACCTGGGCGAATTGGCCCAGGATGAAGACTTGAGTCGCTATATTTTATGAAGTGCTTCAATGCCCACGATTTCTATGTTTTATGGGATCATTGTCCGGCTGTATTGCGCCCCGGGGAGAACTTCCTTTTCCAATCGAGCCGTTGAAATGGCAAAACAAAAACCGCCTTATTACGGAGTGCAAGCAGTCTTGCCCAAGGATAATCACCAATTGCTGCTTCGTTTTGACAATGGTGAGGAAAGAATTTTCGACCTGACGCCATATTCGCGGCTTGGCCGCTTTGCTGAATTGAAAGATCCTGCGCTTTTCAGAACAGTCAAGATTAGTTTTGATGCCATCGAGTGGGATAATCATCTGGATTTGGATCCAGAGTTTTTGTATCAGCACAGTAAAAAGCTGGAAACCACTTGACTCATGCCCACGCCGATAGAAATCAAGCTCCATCGTCAATCCAAAGTCCTGGAAATACAGTTTGACGATGGGTTGCGCTTTCGGCTGCCGTGCGATTACCTGCGGGCGCATTCTCCTGCCGCAGGCGAGGAGCATGTCACCGGCAAGGAGGATGTGACCATCGACAATATCGAGCCAGTAGGCAATTACGCAGTCAAGCTTGCCTTCAGCGACGGCCATGATACCGGGTTTTATACCTGGGAGTGGTTGTACCAATTAGGGCTGCGCTGGCAGCAACAGACTGACAAGCCGGTAAATGCCGGAGGGGAAGACCACAATGACTGACCACAATCACGACCAAACCACCCATTTCGGCTTCCGCCAGGTACCGGTGCGGGAAAAGGCCAGGCTGGTGCGTAACGTGTTCGACTCGGTTGCCGACCGCTATGATCTGATGAACGATATGATGTCGTTCGGCATCCACCGCCTGTGGAAGCGCCTGACCATTCATTTGAGCCATGTCAAATACGGCGAGCGGGTATTGGACCTGGCGGGCGGCACCGGGGATTTGACCCGTTTGTTTCATCCCCGGGTTGGAGACAAAGGGGAAGTGGTACTGGCCGATATCAATGCCGCGATGCTGCGGCGGGGCCGGGACCGGTTGGTGGATGAAGGGCTGGTCAAGGGGATTCGTTACGTGCAAGTGGATGCCCAGACATTGCCCTTCGAAGACAAATGCTTCGATTGCATTACCATCGCCTTTGGCCTGCGCAATGTGACCGACAAGGACAAGGCGCTGCGTTCCATGTTCCGGGTGCTCAAGCCCGGCGGCCGTTTGCTGGTGCTGGAATTTTCCAGGCCCGTCAATGAGTTGTTCAGTAAATTCTATGACTTGTATTCCTTCAAAATGCTGCCGCTGATGGGGAAATTGATTGCTGGCGATCCCGACAGTTACCGTTATCTGGCCGAATCCATCCGCATGCATCCGGACCAGGACAAACTCAAGGGCATGATGGTGGGGGCGGGTTTCGAAAGGGTGGAATATTTCAACCTCACCCAAGGGGTGGTTGCCATTCACCGGGGTTACAAGCTGTAAATGCTGACACAAGCACTGTTGTCCGATGCTTTTGAGGCTGCCGTCGGCCAATTGCTGGCGTTGGACGTGGCGCGGGAACGATGGCTGACGCCGTTGGCGGGCAAGGTCATTGGCGTGCGGCTTGAACCGCCTGGCGTGGAATTTTTTTTCAGTCCCACACCCCAGTCTGTCTTGATTTTAGAGGCTTGCGAGGAGCCGGATACCCGTCTGATTGGGTCGCCGATGGCGTATTTGCGCATGGTGACCAGTAGCAGCCCCAAGTCCGAATTGTTTGCTGGCGCTATTCGTATCGAAGGCGACATGGATGTGGCCCGCCAATTTCAAAATCTGCTCCAGCATCTGGATCTCGACTGGGAAAGCTGGCTGGCGCAATGGACCGGCGAGGCTGCGGCCAAGCAGGCGGGGGACTGGATGCGGAGCTTTTCCCGCTGGCACCAGCATGCCTGGCAAGCGTTTCAGGAAAACTTGGCTGAGTATCTTCAGGAGGAAACCCGCGCCCTGCCTGCGCCCTTGGAGGCGGAAAATCTGTACCGGCAAATAGGAGAATTGCGTAACGATGTGGCGCGCTTGGAAGCCAGATGGGCAAGATTACGGGAAAAACTTTGCCCATGAAAAGAAGAAGTTCAGAAGGATGGCCGGATTCGCCGGTGGGCTGCGATAGCCGAAATGGGAGGCAGGTATTTACGCAGGGCAATCCCATGACAGCCATTTTTCCCGTTCATAATATATTGAAGCCCTTCTCCCTCTGGGAGAGGGCTTGGGGTGAGGGCTTGAGCCGATGAATGCAACGGTGTTTTCCCTCTTACCCCCGGCTCCTATAGGTCATTTATCCTTCGAGCAGATTACAGCGTGAATGCACTTCGTTTTCTCTGGCGTCTGGCCCAGATCCAGCGAATCCTGTTGCGCCACGGTTTGGATGAGGTAATTCTAACCTTACCCTGGTTGGCACCGGTGCGTTTCTTGCGCTGGTTTTCCCCCAATACCTGGATGGTCCGCCAGGAAGTGCCCCGTGGCCAAAGAATCCGGGAAGCGCTGGAAGATTTGGGGCCCATTTATGTCAAATTCGGCCAGGCGGTTTCCACCCGCAGGGATCTGTTACCCGATGACATCGCCGATGAATTGGCGAAACTTCAGGACCGGGTGCTGCCTTTCCCAGGCAGAGAGGCGCGCAAAATTATTGAATCTGAACTGGGCCAGCCGCTGGACCAGGTATTTTCAAAATTTGACGAAACGCCCCTGGCTTCGGCATCCATTGCCCAAGTTCACCCCGCCCGGCTTAAAAACGGCGACGAGGTGGTGGTCAAGGTATTGCGGCCCAATGTTGAAGCACAAATCCGCCAGGATGTGTCTTTGATGTTCGCGTTTGCCCGGTTGCTCCAGCGCTTTTCCAAAGAGGCGCAAAGATTGCGGCCGGTGGAAGTGGTGGCCGAATTCGAAAAAACCATCCTCGATGAATTGGATCTGGTGCGGGAAGCGGGCAATGCGGCGGAACTGCGCCGCCATTTCGAAGATTCCGAGATACTCTATGTCCCCAAGGTCTTTTTCGACTGGACCCGCTCGAAAGTGCTGGTGCTGGAGCGTATCCACGGCATTCCCGTCACGGACAAGCCGGCACTTGAGCGGGCCGGCATTCATTTGAAATTATTGGCCGAACGGGGTGTGGAGATATTTTTCACCCAGGTCTTCCGCGACAATTTTTTCCACGCCGACATGCATCCGGGCAATATTTTTGTCGATCCCCGTTACGAGGCCCGTTACATGGCGGTGGATTTTGGCATTGTCGCCAGTCTGTCGGAGGCTGACCAATACTATCTGGCGGAAAACCTCCTGGCTTTTTTCAACCGCGACTACCGCCGGGTGGCGGAAATGCACGTGGCTTCCGGGTGGGTGCCACCCCATACCCGGGTGGAAGAATTCGAGGGGGCGATCCGGGCGGTGTGCGAGCCGATTTTCGCCAAGCCTCTGGGAGAAATTTCCTACGGCCAGTTGTTGCTGCGTCTTTTCCAGACCGCCCGCCGGTTTGAAATGGAAGTCCAGCCGCAACTGGTGCTGCTGCAAAAAACCTTGCTCCAAATCGAAGGTTTGGGGAGACAGCTCTACCCGCAACTGGATTTGTGGCAGACCGCCAAGCCGTTTTTGGAAGAATGGTTCAAAACCCGGGTGCACCCCCGCACGCTTTACAACAAGGCCAAGGCGCAAGTGCCGGAACTGGCGGAACAATTACCGGAGATTCCCGGTTATGTTTTCCGGCTTTTGCACGATGCCAGCCAGGGGGATTT
>JALSQY010000139.1 GCA_026985035.1 Methylothermaceae bacterium | reverse complement strand
TCAAACATTCGGATCCATAATCATTCTAATAACCATCATCATATCCAGCAGGCAATGGAACCGCACAAAGCCGTGACAGGTCAGAGCCGGCCCGCTGAATCTGAACAGTTGAGATAAGTGAACCGCCGCCATCGCCATATTTTGTTCGCCATAAAACCATTGACAGAGAAGCTTCCGTTACCGAAGTCCTGACCCTAAGCTGTACTTGCCTGAGGATTTCTGAACAAATACGCTTCATTGCCAAATAATACCGGCGGTGCCGACGTTTCCTCCTCATGGATTCTGTTCGGTGCTATACCTATACCAGATTCGTCCGTGCATCTGAGCGCGGCATGCAAACGGAGTACGATATGCGTATTATGTGCCTGAACGGTTGGGGCGGAACACTGCATCAGGAACTTGTTGAGTATGTGAGCGCTGAACAGCCCGATGTCCTGTGCCTTCAAGAGGTAGTACACACACCCACGGCCGAAAAGGACTGGATGACATATCGCGATGGCGATCACATCCTTCCGCAAAGAACGCGCTTTTTCGCCGACGTAGCTTCGGTTCTGCCAGACCATATCGGTGTCTTCTGTCCCGCAGCACAGGGCGTTCTTTGGGACGAGGACGTGTCGGTGCCATCACAGTGGGGGCTGGCGACATTTGTACGCTCGTCCATACCGATCATTGGACAGATTCAGGGGTTTGTACACAAAGGGTTTTCCCCAAACGGTTTTGGCGATCATCCGCGCTCGCGCTCGGCTCATGCAGTGCGGCTATTCGATTTCGAGCGCGGCTGGCCAATCACCATCGCGCATATGCATGGACTGCGCGACCTGGAGGGCAAGCACGACACACCAGAACGGCGGGATCAGGCGATCCGGTTGCGTGGCTTGGTGCGCCAAGTAGCTGAGCCCGAAGATAGGATCGTTATTTGTGGGGATTTTAATGTTGAACCAGATAGCGAGACCTTTGACATATTTGCAGAGGACGGTTTGACTGATTTGATCCAGGCACGCGGTGTAACCAGCACCCGGACGTCGCACTACAAGAAACCGCTGCGCTTTGCCGACTATATGCTGACTAACAGAACTTTAGAAATCCTCGATTTCACTGTCGTAACAGATCCCGAAGTGTCCGATCATTGTCCGTTGTTACTTGAAGTGTGATATGAATAACGGAGGATCGTACTTAGCCTAAGAACCGGCAATAGGCAGCACGCTTTGGTTGACAAATTTGTAATATTCGCTACCTAGGGTAGAGAATATTACTCAGGATTCGCACCAAAATCAGTGACCAAGCGCGACATGATCGAGGGCGTATGACAACCGTGAACGATATCCAGAATGAATTTAGTAGTGCTTTTGCTGCCGTTCAAAGACAGGTTGATCAAGCCGCGCGAGCCGCGGGTCGTAAGTAAGCGTCCGTCGGCTACACTTCTGGACTATAATTCCACGGCATCAACTCGTCTAGCCTGTTGATTTTGTGGTCTGCGATGCGTTCCAGAACCCATGCGAGCCAAGCCTGCGGATCAACCTTGTTCAGCTTGGCGGTTTCGATCAGGGTAAAGGCGATAGCCATAGAATTACCGCCGCGTTGTGAGCCTGCAAACATCCAGTTTTTACGACCAATGGCGACAGGCTTCATGGCGCGTTCGGCGGTGTTGTTATCAAGTTCCAGAAAGCCGTTGTCGAGGTAAGGCCGTGTTTTGGGCAGGCGACCCAGGGCGTATCTGATGGCTTTGGCTAGTGGCGATTTGCCTGATATTTTAGGCAGTTGGGCGTGCAGCCATTCCTCCAGATCATCGAAGATAGGTTTTGCATTCTCTTGACGTAGAGCAGCACGGACCTCGGGGGATTGGCCCCGTACCTGTTTTTCCACGCCATACAATTGCGCAATCCGCTTGATGGCCTCCTCGGCGATGGCAGAACCTTGCGCGGTAAACACATCCACAAATTTGCGCCTGATATGGGCCATGCAGGCCACCTCCGAGGCTTTGTCTTTGCCGAACACACCATTGAACCCGGCGTAGCCATCAGCATGCACCCAGCCTTGATAAGCGGATAAATGTTTGACTGGGTGCTCGCCTTTACGGTCGACTGTAAACTGATACCAGACGCAGGGTGGAGATTGGCCGGACCATGGCCGCTCATCCCGGGCATATGCCCAGATGCGGGCGGTTTTGGTCTTTTTGTTTCCCGGTGCCAGCATCTTGAGCGGGGTATCATCTGCAAACAGGGCGGTGCCTTCTTTAACCTGCTTTGCAATGGCTTCGGCTAGCGGTTCCAGCAGGGCGGTGGATTTCCCGACCCAGTCCGCCATAGTCGAGCGGTCCAAATCGACACCCTCGCGGGCATAGATTTGCGACTGGCGGTAAAGCGGCAGATGATCGGCGTATTTGCTGACCAGAACATGGGCCAGCAGTCCCGGCCCGGGACGACCCCGCTCAATCGGGCGCGAGGGCAGCGGGGCTTGTGATATGGCCTCGCAGCGACGGCACGCCATGCGCGGCCGGATAATCTTGTTCACTACAAAGCGACCTGGAATGTATTCCAGCTCTTCAGTCACATCCTCGCCCAGTTTTGAAAGGTCACCACCACATTCAGGACAATCTTCGCCAATGGATAAAACCTGCTCGATACGCTCCAGATGCTCCATTGCCTGGCAGGGCATGTTTACATGCCCGAGAAGGGGCAACGGCTTGCGTTTTGGCTTTGCCTTCGGCTCGACGGGTTCAGTGGGTGGAAGTTGTTTTGCCTCGGTAGCCGCTTGTGCAATCTCTTCATTCTCGGCGAACAATTGCAGTTGATCCATGCCCTCGGATTTGGACCCGAAACGATGCCGGTTCGCCCCGTGCAGTTGATGCTGAAGTTGTTCAACCTTCAGGGTCAACGCCTTTACTTCCGCCGCCAAAAGCTCACTTACTTGCCGCAATTCTGCGGGGTCTTCAGGCAGGTTATCAAGGGCGTTCAACATGGCCATTCTATACAGAATCGCGCTCTGAATGTGAATCCATAAACGTCCATTCCACCTGATAATTGCACTTGATTATCCTGCCTGCAAAGGTCGCCATGTCCGCTTTGGAATGCGCCAGTCGATACCTTCCAGCAGCATGGCCAGTTGCGCCGAGGACAGGCTGATCTTCCCGTCTTTTGCCGCAGGCCAAACAAATCGGCCATGCTCAAGCCGTTTGGAAAACAGGCATGCACCTTGGCTGTCCCACCAGATGATCTTGAGCAAATCCCCGCGCCGTCCCCGAAACACAAACAGATGACCGGAAAACGGATCTTCCGCCAGAACCTGTTCGGCTTGCGCGGCCAAGGTATTAAATCCCCGCCGCATATCCGTCACACCCGCCGCCAGCCAGACCCGCGTATTGCTCGGCACAGGGATCATGAGGACAATCCCTTCAGCAACCGCGCCAGCACATCAACATCAAAACCGCCCTCGGCCGATACGCGGCACCCGTCGGGAAATTCAATCTCGATCCGCCCCGACGGAACGGGTGCCAAAGCCGAGACTGGGTTGTTCGCCGCTTCAATCTCGACTGGCAAAAATACCGGTTCAGCGTCTTCCCCGGTGGCATCCGGCTCCGGCGTATACCGTTCATCCCGCAGCCATTTGAAAATCAGATTGGCATTCATCGCATACCGACGCGCCACCTGCGCCACCGACACACCGGCCACCATCGTCTGAAAACAAATCGAACGCTTCTCTTCGTCAGACCACCGCCGCTTCTTCTGCTTCACCGTCATAGAGTGCCCCTAAGTGTCCACTATCAATGGTGGACACTAACGCATCAAAATCTGTGCTGTTAGGCGGGGGAGACCGGACGCTTACCATCCATCCGGATTTGTTGCGGGATCACAATC
>JALSQY010000138.1 GCA_026985035.1 Methylothermaceae bacterium | reverse complement strand
AGACAAGGTCATCGCAAGACCGACTATCGTCGCTGATTCTGTGCCGATGCAGAAAGTCCTCAAAGCCATTCAAAAGATTGCGCCCACCGATGTAACGGTATTGATTCAGGGGGATACCGGAGTGGGTAAGGAGTTGGTTGCTCATGCCATTCACGCCATGAGCCATAGGGCTGACCGTCCTTTCATTGCGGTCAACTGTGGCGCAATCCCTGAAACCTTGATCGAAAGCACCCTTTTTGGTCATGAAAAGGGCGCATTTACCGGTGCAATCGATGTGCATCAGGGGGTATTCGAGCGGGCCGAAGGCGGCACTCTGTTCCTTGACGAAGTGGATTCATTGTCACAGCAAGCCCAGGTGCGTTTGTTAAGGGCGCTGCAGGAAGGAGAAATCGAACGTGTCGGTGGTAAACGTGTTATCGCTGTCAATGTCAGAATTATTGCCGCGACGCACCAAGATTTGGCTAAACTGGTTGAGGCGGGTTTATTTCGGGAAGACCTGTATTACCGGATTCATGTGATACAGTTGACTATTCCCCCGCTGCATCAACGACAGGAAGACCTGCCTGCGTTGGTTCAGCTGATTTTGCAACGTTTGAATAAGAAGTATGGGCGGAATATCAATGGCGTCAGCCGGGAGGTAATGCAGCAAATCCGGCAATATTCCTGGCCAGGCAATGTCCGTGAGCTCGAAAATGCCTTAGAACGCAGCTTCCTTTTCGCCGAAGGGGCGGAGCTGACCCAGCTTGAACTGGAAGTCAAAGCCGAAGATTCTGCGGTTCAAGATTGGCCTTTGTTAAAGAGGCGAGCATTGGAAAAGGCAGAAAAGTCTTTTCTTGTCGAGGCGCTGAAACGCTACCGGGGTAACGTGCCAGAAATCGCTGCAGCAATGGGTTTAACGACTCGCGCCGTATACTTAAAGTTAAAACGTTATCAATTGACCGCTGCAACTTACCGGGTAGAAGGATGACCCGAAGCCAAGCAGCAGCCGGGCAGATCATGTATCTTTACTGCTGCTTGCGGGTATAACGATAAAACGATTGGTGGCTTAGGGGGAACAAATGCATATTGAGTTTCATGGTGCCGCAGGGGGGGTAACCGGGTCCTGTCATCTGCTTGAGGTGGCGGGGAAAAGGCTTTTGATTGATTGTGGTATGTATCAGGGGAGCCGGGAGCTGGAGGAGGAAAATGCCGAGCCTTTTGGCTTCGACCCGGAAAGTATCGATTTTGTGCTGCTGACCCATGCTCATCTTGATCATTGCGGCCGTTTGCCTTTATTGGTAAAGCGCGGGTTCCGGGGGGAAATCATTACCACTGGCGCTACCCGGGATTTGGCCAAGCTGGTGATGATGGATGCAGCCCATTTGGCGGAGGAAGAGGCGCGCCGCAAAACCCATAAAGCCAGAATTGCCGGCACGAAGGAAACCGTCGAACCGCTATATACCATGCTCGATGTTTTCGACGCCTTGGATTATTTCGGCCGCCGGGTGGATTACAATAAGCCAACCGCCATCGCCAAGGGTATCCGAGCGACATTCATTGATGCTGGGCATATTCTTGGTTCGGCGTTCGTTTTACTGCATCTCCATGAGGGTGAACGGCGTTTGAAAGTTCTATTTTCGGGAGATTTGGGAAACAAGGGCAGGCCTATATTACGTGATCCCGCCCACCCGCCCAAAGCCGATGTCGTCGTGATGGAGAGCACCTATGGCAACCGTAACCATAAACCCGTGCCTCCGTCGGTGGCAGAACTCTACGAAGGCATTCTCGACACCCTGGATAGGGGTGGCAATGTCATTATTCCCACGTTTGCTCTGGAACGGGCACAGGAGATTCTTTACTTTCTCCGGGAAGGCATCGAACAAAGAAAAATTCCCCGGTATCTGCCGGTATTCTTGGATTCACCCATGGCGATTTCCGCCACTGAAATCTTTCGCCGCCACCCTGAATGTTATGACCGGGAGGCTTGCGCCATCTTCCGCGAAGGAAATGATCCTTTTGCTTTGCCCGAGCTGCATTTCACCCGCGAAACCGCCGAATCCATGCGCTTGAATCAAATTCACGCCGGCGCCGTTATCATGGCGGGTTCCGGTATGTGCACCGGCGGCAGGGTTCGTCACCATCTCAAGCACAACCTGGGCAGACCGGAGTGTAGTGTGATCTTTGTCGGCTATGCCGCCCGGGGCACTTTGGCACGGGCTATTATCGATGGCGCCAAGGCAGTGCGTATTTTTGGCAAGGAAATCCAGGTCAAAGCCAAGATTTACACCATTGGCGGCTTCTCCGCCCATGCCGGGCAGTCGGAATTGCTGGAATGGCACCGTCATACCGGCAGGCCAGAACAGACCTTTCTGGTGCATGGGGAAAATGACGCCATCACCACGTTGGCCGAGATGCTACAGCCTGCGCCAGTGGCAATCCCGAAACTGCATCAGCGTTATCCCCTGTAGGCCGATGGAAACCTATACCTATTATTTACAGGCATTTATCGGCATGCTGGCCATTGTCAATCCCTTGGGAGCCGTGCCCGTCTTCTTGGCGCTGGCCGGAGAGCGCGGGCATCATGAAAAAGCGGGAATTGCCCGTGTTGCGGCCTTGACCGTATTTCTGGTATTGCTCGTATCGGTATGGATTGGTGACGAAATCTTGAAATTTTTTGGCATCAGCGTTGCGGCTTTCCGGGTTGGCGGTGGTTTGCTGATTTTACTGATGGCGATTGCCATGCTCCATGCCCGCCAGAGCCATGCGGCTCATACCGAAGACGAAGCCGAAGAGGCAGCCGGTCAGGAAAGTATTGCCGTGGTGCCGTTAGGAATTCCATTGATGGCGGGTCCCGGGGCGATCAGTTTGGTTATCGTCACTGCCCATCAGGTCCATGCGTGGCTTGACCGTGTTTGGTTGAGCTTGTGTGTGGCAGGGGTTGCGGTTTTAGTATGGCTGGCCTTGCATTTGGCGGAACCTATTGGCAGTGCCCTGGGCGTCACTGGACTCAATATCATGATCCGGATCATGGGGTTGTTGCTGGCTGCCATTGGCGCCCAAATTTTATTCGAGGGCGGGGTGGCTTTGGTTCTTCAATTGCTGCCGGGCAGCTGAGAAAGGTGGCAATCGATCAATACAACCGGTGCCGGAACAACCAGGCGGCCAGGGCGAGATTGAAGAGGCCAATCAGCACCATCGGCCAGAACTGGGGCCATAGCATGGTGAAAGGACTGTCGGCCAGGAAGGTGCTGCGGACAATCACGAGAAAGTAACGCATCGGATCGAGATAGGTCATCGCTTGCACGAATTTGGGCATGTTTTCGATAGGCGTGGCGAAACCCGAAAGAATGACCGCCGGTACAATAAACAAGAAGGCCCCCAGCAAACCCTGCTGCTGGGTGACAGACAAGGATGAGATCATCAGGCCCACGCCGATGGCGGCGAGTAAATAGAGTGACATGCCGGCATAAAGAATCCACCACTGGCCACGAAAGGGGACTTCGAACCAAAAGATGGCCACCGCTACAATCAGACTTCCTTCGAATAAACCGATAATAAATGGCGGGATGGATTTGCCCATCAGAATCTCGAAGGGTGTGATGGGGGTGACCAGGAGCTGGTCGAAGGTGCCCTGTTCCCGCTCCCGCGCCACCGTCAAAGCTGTCGTTACCATGGTGACCACTAAAGTCAAAAGGGCGACGATGCCCGGGACGATGAACCAACGGCTTTGCAATGACTCATTGAACCAGGCCCGGGTTTCCAAAAATGCCGGCGGCGAAGCTTGGCCCTGTCTTTGCAGCCACCGGAGGTTGAAATTCGCCAGAATGGTGCGTAAATAGCCCAAGGTGATCAGGGCGGTATTGGAGTTGCGTCCATCGATGATAATCTGAAC
>JALSQY010000137.1 GCA_026985035.1 Methylothermaceae bacterium | reverse complement strand
GAGCGGGTGATGATTGTCTTGTCGCCCCCAGGTAAATATCCAAGATTAAACATGATGGCTTTGATATGGCCCCGATACTTCCTGGGCAGCCATTGTGCCATGGTTTCGTGACCCGCCAGAACCCATTTAACCGGGGCGGTGTTTTCCTCATGTTTAAGGTGTAATCGAGCCGATTGCAGGGCTTGGTTCTGAATATCGGCGGCAAACACCTTGCCTTGGGGGCCGACCAATCTGGCTAAAAACAATGTGTCGTGTCCATTGCCTGTGGTCGCATCAATGGCGCCGTCCCCGGAGTTGACCACTTCGCGAATCAATTGGTGCGCCCGTTCAGTGAGTAAGCCGATCATAATAGCGAGTAATAGTAACATGTGTGGGCAAGGGTTGACCTGCCAGCAAGAAATCACGAAGACATTGGCTGTAATAGGGAATTTGCAGCCCCCCCTTGGAGCCGAATCCATTAAAAATGGCCAGTTGTGGAAAGCGGGGATGACAACCCATGATGGGTTGTTGGTCCAATGTATTGGGGCGGATGCCTGCTTGATGGCCGGTACAAGTCATCCGGATAGGGTGTTTAAACATTTGCGCCATTTGCTTTAGTAAATGATTTCTAGCGGTTTGGCTGGGCTGTTCATCTAAAGGGTGCCATTGATATGTGGCACCCAAGCGGAAAACCCCTTTTCCCAAGGGTAAAACCCAAACGCCACGATTGACGATAAAAGGTGGCAGGCTGTCACGGGTATGGCAAGTAAGAATATCCCCCTGACTAGGTTGCCAGGGGAGTGATTGAAACCACGGGTTTTGGATTACCCGCCAGCCTTCGCAGAAAATAATCTTGTGGGTTTTGTGTGGGCCCCATCGCACGTGATTTTGATCTATTCTTACCCGGGCGAATTCCAGCCTTTCCTTGATATGGGCATTGTGTTGTACAAGTTGGTTGTGAATGGTTTCACATAAGATTGCACTGGCAAGATAACCGGTTTGCTGGATCCAGATACTGCCGTATGGGTCATCTAGTCCATGATGGGCGGCACCAGGGGGCTGAATGTCTCCAAGATATGCTGAGTAGTCAGGATCATGCCGCCGTTGTAAGGCTTTATTTTTATCCGCCTCGTCCTGAAATAGCCGCAACAGTGGCTTGTCAAAAAAAAACGGTTGGTTAAAGTGGTTACCCAGCCTTTGGTAAAGAGCATTGGCGTTAGGTAATAACAGGTCTATGTGCTTGGTTTTTACCCACCGTTTACCGGTAACCGGAGTCACCAATCCCGCCGCTATTCGGGAAGCGCTGGGGTAGCCGCTATCAATCACCAGAATTTTGGCGCCGGCTTGGTATAATTGCCAAGCCAAGATACTGCCTGCCAGCCCTTGGCCGATAATGATAAAGTCGTGAATCAAAATAATTTTCCGAAATGGCTTAAAAGCCGATAATAGTCTGAAATCATATAGGAAGTACTGATTTAATCACTACTTCCTGTGGCACAAGGAAGTACCAGCAAAATCAGTGATTCATCGTCACTGATTTGTGATCAAAATAAAAATCAGGTTTTCGTTTTGCGGATGCTGAGAATTCATAGATGAATTATTCAGCGTTTCTTATAGGGGCAATTGTATAATAGCGCAGTAAATGAAATTGGCTCTCTAATCGTTTGAAAGCATTTTAAAATCATTTGATGGCGGCAGAGAAATCAAAGTGAAAAGCCTGATCGGAACGGGCAAAAACTTTGAGCGAGAAACTTATTGATGCAGATATTATTAAGTAATGACGATGGCTATACAGCCAAAGGATTGGTGTGTTTGGCGGAAGCCATGGCTGTTCGCGCTTCTGTGGTTGTAGTCGCGCCGGACAGGAATCGAAGCGGCGCCAGTAACTCCCTCACCTTGGATCGGCCTTTACGGGCAAACCGGGCCGACAATGGATTCATCCGCGTAGATGGCACGCCCACCGATTGTGTCCACTTGGCGATTACCGGTCTATTGGAAGAGGAACCGGCCATGGTATTCGCCGGCATCAACCACGGGGCCAACTTGGGCGATGACGTGCTCTATTCAGGAACCGTGGCGGCGGCGACAGAAGGACGGTTTTTAGGGTTGCCGGCGGTCGCCATTTCCCTGGCCGGGGAAGATCCCAGCCATTTCGATACCGCTGCGGCGGTGGCGGTGCGGCTATTTGACCATATTCAGGAAAAACCTTTGCCCCAAGACACCATTTTGAATGTGAATGTGCCTGATATTCCGCTGTCAATGCTGAAGGGTTTTCAATCCACCCGCCTTGGTCAAAGGCATAAGGCCGAGCCTGTCATTAAAGACCGGGATCCCAGGGGCCGGACCATCTACTGGGTAGGGCCCGCAGGACCCGAACAGGACTCTGGTCCGGGTACGGACTTTTATGCCGTCCGCGCGAATTATGTATCGGTGACACCTCTACAAATTGATCTTACCCGTTACGATGCCATTGATGCGATAGCTTCCTGGTTGCCCAGGGAGGAAGAGTTATGATCCAGGCGCGACAGGGGATTGGCATGACATCGCGCCGCACCCGGCAGCGGATGATTCAGCGGCTCAAGCAACAAGGCATTATGAATCCCGCCGTGCTTGAAGCCATGGCCCAAGTTCCCCGGCATGTGTTTGTTGAAGAAGCTTTGGCCAGCCGCGCTTATGAAGATACGGCACTACCCATAGGGTTTGGCCAGACCATTTCCCAACCGTTCACTGTTGCCCGGATGACGGAATTGGCCGTAGGTAACCGCAGTCCTGGTAAAGTACTTGAGGTGGGGACAGGCTCTGGTTACCAGACTGCGGTGTTGGCGCATTTGGCTACTACCGTTTATACAGTGGAAAGAATCGAGGCATTGCAGAAAAAAGCCCGTCTCAGGCTTTACGACCTGAAGATCTACAACGTCAAATACGATCACAGTGATGGCGGATGGGGATGGTCCAAACACGCTCCCTTTGATGCCATTGTAGTGACTGCCGCGGCGCCGGAAATACCTGAAGCCTTGCTTCAGCAGATGGCCTTGGGCGGGGTAATGGTGATTCCAGTGGGCGACGGACGGGATCAGGTATTAAAGCGCATTGTCAGAAGCGCGGAGGGGTGCGAGGTGGAGAATATAGAACGGGTCAAATTCGTGCCCTTAATGGCGGGTAGGGGTTGATGTTTGACCGGATTTACCGCAAAGCAATGACATGGGCGCGTCACCGCAGGGCGTCTTGGTATCTGGCAGGTTTAAGTTTCGCAGAATCCGCATTTTTCCCGGTTCCACCGGATGTGATACTCGCTCCCATGGCCATGGCAGAGCCGCAAAAAGCCTGGCGGCTAGCGCTGCTAACGACTGTTTTCTCGGTGCTGGGAGGCATGCTGGGTTACGGTATCGGCTACTTTGCCATGGAGATGGTCAGCCCCTGGATTCACCAATTGGGTTACTGGGAGGCTTATAATACCGCCCGCCTGTGGTTCCAACGCTGGGGATTTTGGGCGGTATTTCTGGCCGGGTTCTCTCCTATCCCCTATAAGGTGTTTACTATCGCTGCCGGGACTATGGCCATGAATCCGGTGTTATTTCTTCTCGCATCCTTAATAGGCCGGGGAGGGCGCTTCTTTTTGGTGGCCGGCTTGGTGGCCTGGGGAGGAGAACGTTTGGAACAAGGGCTCTATCGCCATATCAACCGGATTGGCTGGGCCAGCGTTATTGTTGTGGCGGTTGCCTTGGGGGGTTACCGCTTATTCGTGCATGGCTGATTGTTTCTTTCATAGTCAACCGCTTACAGTGAATAACTTTGGCGGCACATCCCTATGCCGCAGGCGCCTGTGACTTAATCAGAGGCGCCTTAGTGCCTGTTGTGGCAGAAACCAGCAAAATCCGAATTTTGCTGGTTGAACTT
>JALSQY010000136.1 GCA_026985035.1 Methylothermaceae bacterium | reverse complement strand
AACGAGTGAAAATGTAATTCCTCACAGGGTAGCAGTCACCCTGCCTGTCTGATCCACTTCAGGTCAGGCTGTTGCTCTTTGAAATAACTGTCCATGGCATCGACCAGTACCTCAAAGGTGGATTTTCCCTGCAACCTGCAGGTCTGCCGAAGAGACAGTATCCGTTCAACCCAGCGGTTACCCTTGTCGCTCTTTGTGCCGTAGCTGCGCTTACGCCAGAGCACGGCAAAGCGGATCATTCGTTCTGCCCGGTTGTTTGTCGGTTCCACGCCCTCCTCGATAAGGAAAGTAAACAGCGAGTCCAATTCATCCTCGATATGGCGGACAAACCTCCCCGCATCACTGTCGGCGTCACGATACAGCGCAATCAGGCGGCAGAGCCGGGCATAAAATGTTCGCCATTCGGCTATAGTCGGAGGGGCTTTGGCCATTCTGCATAACCGTTGTAATTCAGCCCTGCTCCACTTGCCGCACCTGGCAAGTTCGGGATCCGATCGTTCCGACAGCCCCTTGGCCCGTCGTATAAGGTGGGCCAGGCATGTCTGGCGTTTATTGACCCATTTTCTGTAAAGCGCATACCCGTCACTAACCAGGATGCCCTGCCAGGCGCCGATCAGTTCCTCAAAAGCAGCCTGGGAACGGTGCGTATGGACCATGAAAAAAGCAACCGCTGTGCTGGTCATCACCCAGAGCCAGTTCAATTTACCACCGATCTTCCAGGTTGTCTCGTCCAGATGGTTTATGTGCTGACTTCTGGCTTTGTCCCGGATGGCCTCGTAATGGGGCTTGATGGCTTTGGATGCCCGATCGATGATCTTCTGGATGGCACCTTGACTGACATGTACCTTGAGAACGGAAGAACAAAATGTCTGGATGGTTTCACGGGAGTTGCCGTCGATACCGCCAAGTTCAGCAATTAGGGCTGAAAAACGGACGCCAAATCCCGTGGAATATTCATCAGGGACATACCCTTTGGATACTTTGCCGCATGCTGTGCAGGTGCCCCGGTGGAGAATGAAATGAATAACCGTCATCACGATCTCGGGGAGTTCGATATGCTGATGCGTATAATAGGGCTCTATATCCTTAAATGTGCTGCAGCCGCAGGAGCAGGTTGCCGGCACAATATTTCTGGTTTCCGTCGGCTCCATCAGTTGCTGACGGTGACCTTTGCGTTTTTTTCTCCTGGGTTTATTTTTATTTTTCGATGCATTCTCCTTGTATGGAGAATTACTCGAAGGCGGCTTGTTGGAGTTGGAAGAGTTCTCACCCAGTTTTGCCTCAAGCTCTTCAATCCGCTTGTTCAGGCGGGTGATTTCTTCGGCCATGGCAAAGAGGAGCTTCAAGACCGCCGGCGGAGTGTTGGCACGATCTTTTTCAGTGATCTGCACATCTTTGGGGAGGAAATCAAACACCTAATTCCTCCCGAAAATGTTTTGACAGGGGATACAGGTACACTGCTTTGATCGGCCGGGTCGCCTTGTTCTGCCGGTCGTATTTACCACGGCCGCTGGTTTTGCCGACATACTGCCAGTTGGCGGCCCGGTAACAGGTTCCCTGGAAACGATCGATCTCGACAAAGGTCTCCAGCAGCGAGATCGGCTGGTTGTAAAAATCATACCAGTCCTGCTGCAGGCAGCGAATATTGAGCGCCAGAACCTTGGAGGCCAGGTGTCGGATATTGATCCAGGGAAAAATCAGAAAACGGACATTGTTGACGACCTTGTACAGATTCTCCTCCCGGGACGGATGATCCCAGCCGATAAACCGGTCGCGAGCCGCAATCTTCCAGGCTGCCGATCCCCATCCCAGGCAGGCTACAGGTCGATTGTCAAGGCAGGCTATGTATTTCAGATAGGAACCGACGATCGTTGGGCGACCGAGGTAATGGAAACGGTCAACAAAAAAATCCCACAATCCTTCATCAGGAGAACGACGGACCATCTTGAGTGTCAAAGAGCCAAACTCGGAAATTGTACCCTTTAATTCTGAGTCGTTGTATGTATATTGCCGGCAGTTCACCTTGGACGAACGTCCACCATTGGTGGCCATGGGAGGAGGAAGGGTGATTTCTCCTTTCTGCTCCAGCTTGAGAAGCAGTACCCGGCAGGCCCGATCTTTTAACCTGCCGTTGGCCTGGTACCAGTTCCACTGTTTGCAGAGTATTCTGGAAATAGCGGAACGACCCTGGGTCCAGTGGCTGGTGATGACCCTACTAATGGTTTCAAGATCATTGCGGTCAATTTGTCGACCGCGTATCTGGTATATGGTCTCTGCCAAGATATCTCCTCCTGTATTGGAAATATCTTAACGGATTTTGACGCCTGTCGCCAGTCAAAAATTATACCCTGTGAGGAGATACGGCGACCTTGCACTCAGGTGCAGGATCCACGAAAATTCGGAATTCTTATCCGGAAGGTTGCACCCTCCTCAATTTAGGATCATCACTCCTGCAGTGATAAACACCCGTTACAGATGAACGGTTACAATTGCCGTTGTCGCCGATAATGAATATAGTGTCAATAAATACGAAAAAAATCAGACAAACGGGAGTGAAAATGGATATTGCCAAAGCAGCTGAAATGCAGCAACTTGATGGTCTGGCCATAAAAAAGTACGGCATACCCGGTGTCGTCCTCATGGAAAACGCAGGCCATGGTACCGTTTCGGTTATGAACACCATTCAGGGGTCTGTAAAAAACACAACCGTTCTCATCTTTGTCGGTCCTGGAAATAATGGTGGTGACGGCCTGGTTATTGCCCGGCATCTTTATGCCCGCGGCGCCCATCCCCTGGTGTTTTATACGTTGCCGCCCGAACGTTTGCGCGGAGATGCCGCCGTCAACGCTGCCATTGTCGAGAAACTGCCCATTCAGACCATAATTCTGAATGATTCCTTTACAGAAGAAGATACTGTTCGGAAAATAGTACATCAACACGCAAAATACCGGATATCCTGTATCGTTGATGCCCTGTTCGGCACCGGTCTTACCCGGGAGGTGCGCGGACATATGGCAAGAGTTGTCGACATGATAAACGATTTGCATGCGAACCTGCGCCTGCCCGTACTGGCGGTTGACCTGCCTTCCGGCATGGATGCCGATACCGGCAATACCCTTGGCCGCAAAGTTACGGCTGATATTACGGTCACCTACGGGTTGGCCAAACCTGCTCATTTTCTCCATGGCGGAAAGGGTATCGGCAGGCTACATATCGTTGACATCACCATTCCTGCCGCAGCCGGGAAACAGGTACAATTGAAAGGATCGGCTATCACCGACGACATCGGTAACCTGCTCCCCGACAGGCCGATGGATTCACATAAGGGTATCCATGGACATCTCCTGGTCCTGGCCGGCTCAGAGGGAAAAACAGGTGCCGCCATACTCTGCTGCCGGGCCGCCCTTACCAGTGGTTGCGGCCTGGTCACCAGCCTGGTGCCGGCTGCTCTCAATCCAATTTTTGAGCAGACACTGATTGAAGCCATGACCGTTGCGCTGCCTGCTTCTCAAAGTGCTCTCTCCATTGCCGATGTCGACTATATCCTGGCAGCGGCCATCGGCAAAAAAGGTGTTGTTCTCGGCCCCGGTATCGGCACCGATGACGAAACCGAACAACTTGTCCTGTTTTTATACAGGGAACTTTCCCTGCCCATGGTCGTTGATGCCGATGCCTTAAATATTCTGGCCCTGCACCGGGACGCCCTGATGCATCCCGGCGGACCGAGAATCATCACACCACATCCCGGCGAGATGAGCAGGCTGACCGGCCTTACTGTCGAAGAAATCCAGAAAGACAGAATCGGTATCGCCCGGCAGCTGTGCAGTGGCTGTGATCAAGAGATGGTCACCGTGTTAAAGGGTGCCGGAACGGTTGTGGCT
>JALSQY010000135.1 GCA_026985035.1 Methylothermaceae bacterium | reverse complement strand
GGCTTCCCCCTCACCCCCTTGGGGAGTGGTTCCCGCGCTTTTTTTCAATTGAACAGTGTTTTTTATGGTCGGGACTGCCGCTGGCAAGGTGGTTTTTGCTTGTCATTGAAAATTTTTTTTGCCGCCATCGCAATGGCCAGCGGGATTTTTTGAAAGTGCTTTCAAAACAGGGGGATGGAAGGAAGTTGGCCAAAAGCCATGGCACAAATCTATTACTTTCGGACTAGTCCGAAAGTAATAGATTTGTGGCAGCAATGGCAAGTGGAAGGTAAAAAAATTTTGACAGACCGGAAAGAAAGGGATTACTTTTTTATCCAGGCAAAACGAATGGAAGGGACAGGGGGGATAAGGATGAGCGAACAATCCACTGCCTGGTTGTTGAAGGTTCTGGCGGGTCCGCAAATGGGGGCGGAGTTGCTTTTGCAGCCTGGAAGTTACTCGCTGGGGGGAGGCGATGGCAACGACATTATTCTGAATGATGTTTTGGTTCCGGAATCTTTCGGCCGGTTGACAGTCGGGAGGGATGAGATCTGGCTGGAAGCGGACGCAAAACAGGTTGACGATGTCAAGCGGCAAATTGCCCTTTACGAGCCGTTTCAGGTGGGAGGCAGCGTGCTGTGTGTGGGCCGTCCGCAAGAGGCGTGGCCCATGGAGCAGATACAGACCTGGATGGTGAGGGTTTCCTCCCGGGAGCAAGAAAAAGGCGCATCGGACGGGCCGGTTTCAACGGGGCGGCGGGGGCATTTGCCCTTCAAGCTGCCCGGGGGCGTTGACCCCAAGGCCCTCTGGTATGGTGCGGGAATCGCGGGGATGGTGCTGATGGCGGTTGCTGGCTTGGTGTTGATGGAATCCTCCGAGGCGGCTTCTCCGTTGGTAGTGGCTCAATCCCTGGAAGTGTCGGTGGCGGAAATATCCCGCCGCCTGGCGGAAGCAGGCTGGGGCACTCTACAGGTCACGGCTCGGGGAGGCAGTATTGTGGTGCGCGGAGACGTGTCGGATAACGAGGCGCTGAGGCGGTTAACACGGCAACTGGCGCCCTACGGTGACAATGTGGCAATTGAAGTCCGGTGCCGGGAACGGATTGAAGCGGCGGCCGAGGCGGTAATGGCGGCATTGGGCCGGGATAGTATGACGGTTCGGTACGTGGGCGACGGTGTGCTGGCGGTGAGCGGTTACGGTGGCGCCAAGGCCGATTGGGCGCGGATCCGTCAAATGCTGCTCTCGGATGTGGATGTTGTAGAAAGTTTGGACGACCGGCAAGTGGAGACCCTGGGTGAACGGCTGGAAGCTGCGGGGCAACGGTTGGCGGCGGCGGGGCTGGAGTCGATGGTGCGTGTGCGCGCCGAGGGAGAAACGGTGCTTGTGGAAGGGGCCCTGGTTGACCGGAACTGGCGGCGGTTGCGTGATGTGTTGGCGCCGCTGCAGGCGAAGTGGCGCAATGGTCTCAGGTTGGCGGTGACGCATCTGGATGACGCCCTGGGACTGGCCATCAATGGTGTGGCGATGGCGGGTGAACAGCGTATTGTAGTGAGCCGCAGTGGCGCGTTTTACCGGGAAGGGGACCGTTTGCCGAGTGGTTTTGTGGTGGAAAGGATTGAGCCCAAGCGGGTATGGTTCCGGCGCAATCATCAAAGCGTGGTCCGGGATCTGACTTTGCTGGATATGGAGGAAGCCTCATGAGCGGGCGGCGGATGCGCATGGAAATGGCGCTGATGGAAGACGGCGAAGGTAAATACCTGGAAGCACTGGTGACGGAATTCACCGAGTGCGAGCAGGCAGTACGCGAAGCTTTGTACCGCGGGTTGCCTCCGGAAGAATACCGGCGGATGCAGGAATTTCAGCAGGCACTGCAGGTGGCCGTGGAAGTGGTGCGGGAAATTTGGCGCCGCCATCACGGCGAGGCGGGTTAGCCCCGCCGGGCTTGAAAGTTACTCGGCATCGGCAGGGAGGCTGCGGGCGGATGCCGACGAACCGGATTTCGGGTGTATTGTTTCCTGAAATCAGGACGGCTGGACGAGGGACGAAAATATGGCGCCCGGCCAATGATTGTTGAAACCAAAATGGAGAACAGAATATGGGAATCAATACGAATATTACCGGCGCGGCCGCCACACAGGGAACCGACCTGTCCCAACTGGTGGACCTGAAGGGGTTGCAGGAAAAAACCGAGAATGCGGCGGTTGGATTCATGGCCCTGCAGGCGGTCCTCGCACCCTTGCAATACTCGGTTTCCTCGAGTCATTCGGTATATCAGACGATTCAATCGATAGCCGACAAGGCAAGTCAGACGACGATTCGTTGATGTTGTCTGATGGCGCGGAGGTTGAGCGGCAATCCTTCACTGGGTTTCGCTCAACCTCCGCGCCGCTGTGGTTGAAGGCTGAAGGAGAGTGAGGATGGACACGCAAGGCGTATTTTGGGCAGGGATCGGCCTGTCCGAGCTGCGGGTGGAGGACTTGCTTGCCCCGGGTGCCAGGGTGAGCGCCAAAGAGATGCAGGCCCTGATAGCGAAACACGGTTATGGGAAGGAAGACTTTGTGCCGGGTTTTGGCGAGACGTATTTTCTGAAACACTATCTGGATGGCCTGGGTGACCGGGCATCGGTGCGCCAGGGGATGGCGGGCGGAGAGACGCCGGGCGCTTCCGTGAACTCTGGCGCTACGGTTTCTGAAGCGAAGGAAGGGAGTACGGCACAGCCGGAATCGGCGGGGGAGCCTGCAGCGCCGGGGGACGGGAACCGGATGCTGGATCTGACAGCGGCGGTGGACAAAATGGTGACGATGACCAGTCAGGTGGAGAAAATGGTCTCCGTGCTGGCGGGTGGCTATGATGTCAGCCCGTTTCAGGACATGTCGGCGGCGGTGGAAGCGGCAGCTCGCGCGCTGCAAGAGGCGTCAGCCGATGAGGCCAACGTGGAAACATTTGAGACCGCGGTGGATGAATTGGCGGGAGCGACCATGGCCTTGGAAGGAGAAGTGGACGATGCCCTGTTCGAGGCGTTGTCGTCCGCGATGGACGGGCTGGAGACAGCCAGGGACAAACTGCTGGCGGCCGATGACCGGGCGTTCGAATTGAGCCAGGTGATGGATCATGTCCACGGCGAAATAGCGGAATTGGTGAGCGTTATTGCCCCGGAACCTGCCGGTGGTTCCGCAAGCGAACCCTATGGCCGCCTGGACAAGCTGCCGGATGAATTGTCTGACATGGTCCGGGATTTGGCGCGGCAGTTCGGGATCGGAGATCTGGGCACGGTGGAAGAAGCGATAGTCCGCCTGGAACAGGCGTCGGACGCGCTGCGCGCGCAGCCGGAAGACCCTGACGCTCAGGCGCGCTTTCAAGGAGCGGCGCATGGATTGGCAGGATGGCTGCATGCGCTGCCGGACCAGATTGACGGCGACTTGCATCGGCGTGCGAGCGCAGCGGTGGATGAGTTTGGCCGTCTGGCGTCATCGCCCGGGGAAGCAGGATTGTTCTCTGGCCGTGATGATGGAGACAATGCGGTGTTATCCTTGAATGACCTGGCTGCGTTGCTGGCCGAGCAAGTGCAGCGGCAAACCGGAGGGAAGGGTTGAAGCAAACGGATTGGATGCCGTTTTACCCTTGCCAGTACTTGTTGACGGTTCATGGACTGTTGGCAAGCCGTTTCTATTGCAACTGCCGCAAGGCCGGTAAGTTTCCTCAAAAAGGCCAGATCATTGGCACCAGTATCACAGCCAGCACCCCGACCAGAACGGTCAGCCCCCCGCCAAAGATCAAATAATCCCGGAAACGGTAACCTCCAGGCCCGTAGACCATCAAATTGGTCTGATAGCCGATGGGGGTGGCGAAGCTGCTGGAAGCGGCCAGCATCAGGATGACGATGAAGGGGGCGGGATTGAGTTGT
>JALSQY010000134.1 GCA_026985035.1 Methylothermaceae bacterium | reverse complement strand
GGCGATCCGGTGATGCCGGGATGTTTGGGGCTGGATGCCATGTGGCAATTGGTGGGATTTTTCCTCGGTTGGCTCGGCGCCCCCGGCAAGGGCCGGGCACTGGGGGCCGGGGAAGTGAAATTCCGGGGTCAAGTGCTGCCCACCAATCATTTGGTTGTTTATAAGGTCAACTTCAAACGGGTGATGTTGCGTCAACTGGTGATGGGCATCGCCGACGCGAGTCTGGAATGCGATGGCCGGACAATTTACGAAGCCAAGGATTTGCGTGTAGGTTTATTTACTTCGACAGACGCTTTCTAGGGGGAAGCATTGTATGAGACGGGTTGTAATTACAGGTTATGGCATTGTTTCGAGTATCGGAAACAATCAACAAGAAGTTTTGGAATCTCTGCGGCAAGGCCGCAGCGGCATAGAATTTTGTGAAGAATATAAAGAACTGGGGATGCGCAGCCATGTGTATGGTCCTGTCAAACTCGATCCCAGCGAGCTGATTGACCGCAAGATATACCGCTTTATGGGCGACGGCGCCGCCTACAATTATCTTGCCATGCAAGAAGCCATCGCCCAGGCCGGTTTGGAAGACAAAGATATTTCCAACGAACGTACCGGTATTGTGATGGGTTCCGGGGGGCCTTCCACCAAGGATATCGTCGAAGGGGCGGAGATTTTGCGCGCCAAGGGTATCAAAAGGGTGGGGCCTTACCGGGTGCCGCGAATCATGTCGAGCACCCATTCCGCTTGTCTTGCCACGCCGTTTAAAATCAAGGGGGTCAATTATTCCATCAGTTCCGCTTGTTCCACCAGCGCCCACTGTATCGGCCACGGCGCCGAACTGATTCAAATGGGCAAGCAGGACGTTATTTTCGCTGGCGGCGGTGAAATGATCCACTGGACTTTGACCTTGAGCTTTGACGCCATGGGCGCCTTGTCGAGCAAATACAACGACCGGCCCCAGCGAGCCTCCCGCGCCTACGATGCGGACCGGGACGGATTCGTCATTTCCGGCGGCGCGGGTGTCATCGTGCTGGAGGAGCTGGAACACGCCCAGGCCCGGGGCGCCAATATCATCGCCGAAGTGGTCGGTTACGGGGCAACTTCGGACGGTTACGATATGGTCCAACCCTCGGGGGAAGGGGCAGTGCGTTGCATGCGTCAAGCCATGGCGACGGTCAAGGATAAAATCGACTATATCAATGCCCACGGCACTTCAACGCCGGTGGGTGACATCCGGGAGCTGGAAGCGATGAAGGAAACCTTCGGCAACGAGATTCCTCCGGTCAGCTCCACCAAGTCTCTGACCGGCCATGCCCTGGGCGGCGCCGGGGTAATGGAAGCGATTTATTCGCTCTTGATGATGGAAAATAACTTCATCGCCGCTTCCGCCAATATCGAAAATCTCGATCCAGGCGCGGAGGGCTTTCCCATCGTTCGCGAGCGGATGGACAATGTGACCTTGAATACGGTGATGTCCAACAGTTTTGGCTTTGGCGGCACCAACGCCACTTTGATCATGCAGCGTTACCAAGGCCAATGACCGAAGCCGCCCGCCAAATTGCCGCTCTGACAGGGCGGCAGCGCTATGAATTCAACAAACTGCAAAAGCGCTTGCGCCGCAACGTGGGCCAGGCCATTGCCGATTACAACATGATCCAGGATGGCGACAAGGTCATGGTCTGCGTTTCCGGCGGCAAGGATTCCTTCACTTTGCTGGAAGTCTTGCTGAATTTGCAGCAAACGGCGCCGGTCCGGTTCGAGGTGGTGGCGGTCAATCTCGATCAGAAACAGCCCGGTTTCCCTGAAACCGTATTGCCCGATTATTTCCACCGCCGCGGCATTGCCTATCACATCATCGAAAGAGATACTTACAGTGTGGTCAAGGACATTATCCCCGAAGGCAAGACGACTTGCGGGCTTTGCTCCCGGTTGCGGCGCGGCGTGTTGTACGGCTTTGCCGAAGATCACGGCTTTACCAAGATTGCCTTGGGCCATCACCGGGACGATATCCTCGAGACGTTTTTTCTCAACCTGTTCTTCGGTGGCCGTCTGAAAGCCATGCCTCCCAAACTGCTCAGCGATGACAAGAAACACATCGTCATCCGGCCCTTGGCCTATTGCAAGGAGGAGGATATCGCCGCTTATGCCCGGCTCATGGATTTTCCCATCATTCCCTGCAATCTGTGCGGCTCCCAGGATAATCTGCAACGCCAGGCCATGAAGGCCATGCTGCAAACCTGGGAAAAGCGCCATCCAGGCCGCCTGGAGACGATTTTCCGGGCCTTGCGAAATGTTTCCCCCTCGCAACTGGCCGATGGCAAATTGTTCGATTTTGAAAACCTGGAAAATCTGCGAGGGAGCTTGGCTTGCCTGGACGATATGCAAGCCTCCGGGGCGGCGGAAGGGGAGCTGGTGAAATATCCGGATTAATCCATCACCTTTTCTAATTGGCGCCGGACACTGGCTACCTTTTCCTGAAACGATTTTTCGCCCCCGCTGCCAGTAACGATCTTGAGTACGGAATAAATCCGGGACCTGCCTTTTTCTTGAATGGCCTCGTGGCAGGCTTTCAACGCTTGCATGATCGTTTCCCAGTCCCCTTCGATGTTGGTGCCCATGGCGTGTAATTCTACGGTCAAGCCATGGTCGGCCAGGATTTTTTCACACAAGGCGATGTCTTCTGAGAGATGAGGATCGCCGCCGATGGGGATCAAGGAAAATTCGATTTGAACTTTCATCGCAAAAACTCCTGTGAAAACATTCTTTTCTCGCTACGTTGGCCTTTTTATGGGCCGATATCCTTTCGACCATCATTTTGCCTGTTTTACTTGCAATGGAGAGTAGAAATGTTGGTAATGTTCACCGATTTTGGTTGCCACGGACCCTATTTGGGACAGATGCAGGCGGTTTTGCGCCGGCAGGCGCCGAATATCGATGTCATTGACTTGATCAACAACGCCCCCGCTACTGATCCACGTCATAGTGCTTATCTCTTGGCGGCTTTGGCCCGCTGGTGGCCACCAGGCACGGTATTCGTTTGTGTTGTCGATCCCGGCGTGGGAAGTGACCGGTTGCCGGTTGTGTTGGAGGCCGAAGGAAAATGGTTTGTGGGACCTGATAATGGATTATTAAATGTAGTGGCTAAAAAAGCGTCGAGTCCGGTGTGCTGGTATGAAATCATCTGGCGGCCGGAAAAAATGTCCTTCAGTTTCCACGGCCGCGATCTGTTTGCGCCAACCGCCGCCAAAATCGCTACCGGCAAGGGGCATGAATGGTTGCAATGCTGGCAAGGACCGGATTTATCCGCTTGGCAGGAAGATTTAAACGAGGTGATTTATATCGACCATTACGGCAATGTCATTACCGGCATTGAATACCGGGAGTGTCTGGCGGGGAAAGTCCTGCAAGCCGGCAATCGACAAATTGCCTTTGGTAAAACATTTTCCCATGTCCCCCAAGGCATCCCCCTATGGTACCGGAATTCCATGGGATTGGTGGAAATCGCCGTCAATCAGGGACGGGCAGACGACTTGTTGGCACTGGCAATCGGTTCACCGGTTACATTCAGCATTTGATTATTCCCAACCCACTACTTCATAACCTCGATCCCGCAGGCAACGATTCACAAAGTTACGGAATGCCGGATGGGGTTGAGTCGAAGCAGAAAACAAGCTACTCAGCAACCCCCAGGTCGCGCCACTGGCCGCACCGATGGCGGCGCCGATTCCCGCGCCCCCCGAAATTGCCCCACCCACGGCACCACTGGCGGCGCCATAGGCTGCTCCCCGAAGTGTCCCCAGAGCGCTGCGTTTACCCATGTATTGCAGCCGGGAAGCACCAGCCTGATTGGCCATGGCTTTACATTCCTCAACCGCGGCCTGCAATTCGCCGGGGC
>JALSQY010000133.1 GCA_026985035.1 Methylothermaceae bacterium | reverse complement strand
CCATCAGTTACATCAATTCCGCCAAGGCATTTAATAAGCGATCCACTTGTGACTCGGTGTGGGAAGCACTCAACGTAATCCGCAAACGTGCCGTCCCCACGGGGACGGTCGGCGGGCGGATGGCCACTACCCAAATCCCCCTCTCCCACAGTGTTTGGCTAATCCTCAAAACCTTATGGTTGTCCCCTAGAATCACTGTCTGAATCGGCGTCTCAGAAGGTGACAAATGCAATTCCAACGATTGCGCACCGCGCCGAAAATGCTTTACCAGCGCCTGCAGTTTTTCCCGCCGCCAGGTTTCTTCTTTTACTATGCGCAGGCTTTCCAAGGCAGCACAAGCCGCGGCCGGGGGCAAGGCAGTGGTATAGATGTAAGTTCTGGCTTTTTGAATCAAGGTTTCGATTAATGCTTCGCTACCGGCCACAAAAGCGCCGAACACCCCCACCGCCTTGCCCAAAGTGGCCATCAAAACCGGGACAGATTGTTGAGACAGGGAAAAGTGTTCCAGTATCCCTCTACCCTGCCTCCCCAAAACCCCAAAACCGTGCGCATCATCCACCATCAACCAGGCTTGTTTTTGGGCGGCCAGCTCTGCCAACTCAGGCAAAGGGGCGAGATCGCCGTCCATACTGAATACGCCGTCGGTGGCAATCAATTGGCGTCTATCCGAGGCAGTCAGAAATGATGCCAAACTATCTGTATCGGCATGAGAATATCGTCTCAATCGCCCCCGTGACAGCAGTGCGCCATCCAGCAGTGATGCATGATTGAGGCGATCTTCCAAAACCAAATCCCCTGGACCGATCAGCGCCCCAATAATGCCGAGATTGGCTTGATACCCCGTGGAAAATAAAAGCGCTCTGCTGCGGCCGGTAAATTCAGCCAGTGCTTCTTCCAGCTCGTGATGCGGGGTCATGTGACCACACACCAAATGGGAGGCGCCACTTCCTGCGCCATATTGTTCTATGCCCCGGCTAAATGCTTGCTGCACTTTGGGGTGAGCCGCCAGTCCCAGATAATCGTTGCTGGAGAAATTTATACAGCGGCGGCCTCGCAAGTGAATTTCCGTCCCCTGCGGGCTTTCGACAATAAATCGGCGGCGATATAAACCTTGCTGTTCCCGTACCCTTAATTCGGCCTTCAGCACCTCGTCCAAATGCATTTCAATTTATTGACTGCCAGGGGTGGCAACCGTCATGCCCAAACGTTCAAACAAACGCTGATCGGCGCTGCTCTCGGGGTTCTCCGTAGTCAATAGCTTTTCCCCATAAAACACAGAGTTAGCACCAGCCAAGAAACATAACGCCTGCATCTCATCACTCATATCGGTGCGTCCCGCGGATAAGCGCACCCTCGATGCAGGCATCAAAATTCTGGCGACAGCAACAGTGCGGACAAATTCCAAGGGATCAAGAGATTCAGCTCCTTGTAGCGGTGTGCCCTCCACTTGCACCAATAAATTAATCGGGACGCTTTCTGGATGTTTCGGGAGATTGGCTAGTTCCTGCAGCAGGCCAATCCGGTCTTCCCGCTCTTCGCCCATGCCGACTATGCCACCACAACAAACGGCTATGCCTGCTTCTCTGACATAACGTAATGTCTCTAGGCGGTCCCGATAGGTCCGGGTACTGATGATCTGGGGATAATATTCGGGGGAGGTATCGAGATTATGGTTGTAATAATCCAAACCCGCTTGTTTGAGACGCATGGTTTGGGACTTTGTTAACATACCCAGCGTCATGCAGGTTTCCAGGCCCAGTTCTTTGACGGCGGCAACCATTTCCGCCACCTGCTCGATATCCCGGTCTTTTGGGGCGCGCCAAGCCGCCCCCATGCAAAACCGGGTCGAGCCTTTGGCTTTCGCGGCACCAGCGGCTTCAACCACCTTTTCCACTGGCAATAAGCGCTCCCGCTCCAGACCCGTATCATAACGGCCACTTTGAGGACAATAAGCACAATCTTCGGGACAGCCTCCGGTTTTAATCGACAGCAGCGTGCTGACTTGAATTTCATTGGGATCGAAAAAACGACGATGCTGCGTTTGCGCTCGAAAGACAAGATCAACAAAAGGCAAATTGAACAGCTCCCTTATTTCTTCCCTTTGCCAATCATTCCTAAACAAAGCATCATTGGCCATATGTTCCGGGGACGCCGCCATCTCATACTCCTGTCATTTTTGATTAAACTCAATAAACAGCCTTAAGGGAATACCACCAACACCGGTGATTTTGCAAGCAAAACGAAAATCACATTTTTGTTTTGCGGATGCTGAGAATCCATGGATGAATTTTTCAGCGTTTCCCTAAGCCTGCAAGATATTAGTGTAATTCCTACTACTGTCAACCCTGAATACCACTACAGGTTAACAATTGCATAAAACATACACACAACTAAAGAAGTGGTTTTTCCCACCATGGTGCGTGTTATGCGGAGATCCCGGATGGAACCAGTGGGATCTATGCCGGCCTTGTTACGATAACCTTCCCTGGCTTTCTGCCAGTTGCCAACAATGTGGCCTGCCGATTTCCGGACGGGACGCTTTAGTGTGCGGGGCTTGCCTGAAAAAACCGCCCTGTTTCGATAAAACCACCACCCTTTGGCGTTACCAAACACCAATACAACATTTGATTACCGCCCTCAAGTTCAAAGGTAAAACGAATATAGGGCAATTACTCGGCGCAATCATGGCCAATCATTTGCAATTTTTCTCTGAAATGCCCGAAGTAATTATTCCTGTTCCGTTACACCCATTGCGTTATCGTCAGCGAGGTTTCAATCAAGCGGCAGAAATCGCCCGCCCAATTGCTGCCACATTGAATCTCCCTTTGGACATGACACTTTGCCACAGAAGACTGCCGACCCAGCCCCAAACCCATTTAAACGCTAAGGCCAGAAGAAGGAATTTAAGAAAGGCATTTCAAGTCAACGGCAATGGCATCTTGAAATACAAGCATATAGCCGTCGTTGATGATGTCATGACCACTGGAACAACGGTGAATGAGCTTGCCAAAACACTGAAACATCACGGCGTGGAAAAAGTAGAGATTTGGGTCAGTGCCAGAGCGTGAAATTATAGAGCTGCTGAAAATACAAGCTATTGCCTGTTCAGTTAGTGAATTTGTGAAGATCCTCACAAACCCTCTGCATTCCATCGGCCACACTTTATATTGTCCGAAACATTCCCAGAGGAGAAAATCATGTCAAATGTTGAAATCGTCTTGGTTGGGTCTATTGTTTTAACTATTGTTTCAACCATTGGCTATTGCTGGCTCCACTTTAAAAACTATCCATATAACCAAGATAACGCTTAAATCGAGTTAACTTGGAAACCATCCTGACCGGGAATAGAAAGAAAGTGCGGTGAGGGGCTTTTGGGAAACAGCATGCCCCACCCTTGGAAGCCTGATGGGCCCTTCAGGACAACAACAGTCCCATAAAGCATCTCACCGACCTTGTAAAAATGGCATTCTCTCACCTTCACAGAATGGAGACGGCTTTACTCAACGTCAAAATCCCCTCTTTTTCCTAACCTTATTTAGCTGTTTTCGTTATACTTCCTAGTCCCACATTTCATGTATCTCAATGATTCAATTTTTCCTGGTGCTAGTGCTTTTACTAGCGAGTCTTGTTGGACTTGGACTGATCATAGGAAGCCGCCTGCCCAAAACCCATGTGGCAGCCAGCCGCGTTCGGCTGAATGCCAAACGGGAGGCAGTGTGGAAAATCCTGCTGGATTTTGAAAACTACCCAAACTGGAGAATGGGATTGGAAAGAGTAGAGATCATTCAAGACAAGCAAGCACTGCCCATGTGGATTGAAGTCTGCTCTGAGTCGAGCAAGATTCCTTTTAGAGTCGTCAAGGCAATCCCACCAAAATACTTGGTCACTGAGTTTGCCCAGGAAAATGCACCTTTATCCGGCAGATGGATTTATGAATTAAAAGAAATCGATGGGGAAACTGAACTGACCATTATTGCAAATGACTGGATTTTTCACCCCTTATTTCGCTTCCTCTTCCGCTGCTTGTTGCCTCTACATACTGCCATGGACGTTTACCTAATGGAATTGGCCTTGAAATTGGGACAATCTCCTAAAATAGAACATTTACAGATCAAACAACAACAGGGCTGAAGCTAGTCAATAGCAATAAAATGGGATGCATCCGAAAATAGTATTCCGAATGCACCCCTTTCCCCCATTTCAAAAGGAACCGTCAATTGCTTATCCAGCAAATTGACGAGATAAAAAATAAGCAGTCCTTAACCGGATTAATTGACTCCTTTATCATTTAAAAATGGTCCATAGTCAAAGTCTATCTTAGGGATGTGATTCACTAACCAATCTTTGACAAATTGAGTAGTTTCCGGCGTCACTTCGGCTTCACCCGCGTGAAACTTCTTTTGCAGATCGGCGCAGGTAGCCACCAGCTTATCATGGGCATCTTTATGGGCGGCAAAATTAGGATATCCATGCTGCTGCATCAAATCTTCTTCGGTCTTAAAGTGATCAACCACCACATTAATCAACTCATCCAGAATGGAACCAGTAGCGCTTCTATCACCTGATTTAACTGCATCATCCAGTTGGTTGAGTAAGCTAAAGATATTTTGATGCTGCTCATCCGCAACGCTGATATTAGTACCGAATTCTTCAGCGGTCCATGTAATTAACGCCATTATTTTCTCCTCCCGTTGTTCATTGTTAAGTAGGGGAGGTCATAATTTAATCCAATAACAAATCTATTTTTTTGACCTGGATCAATAACCATTCATATTGAACGCATAAATACAATGCCCTAAGAAGCCCCTGATTAAGTCATAGGCTCCCTAACAAAGCGAGAAACACCTTATAAGAATTAGGTTGATGGCCTGGTTTTCAGAAGTGCAGGTGACCTGGATGGCTGCCTTCACAAGCCCACGGTGAAAATTCAAGGGGCTTTTTGAAACTCAATCTCTCGAAATACCCTACCTACGGAGACAGAGTTTCTCAGTTATCCCAAACCTTCCGGCAACCAGGCCAGCCAATCTCTAGTGGCATCGCCATAAACTAAAAAATAAGGGTTGAGCACAGAATCTTTAGTGTTATAGCGTAATGGCTTGCCTTGTAAATCCACGACATGTCCGCCTGCTTGTACTACAACGCAATGGGCGGCAGCAGTGTCCCACTCAGAAGTCGGGCCTAATCTAGGATACAAATCCGCTTTCCCTTCAGCCACCAGACAGAACTTCAAAGAGCTGCCAATCGACACCAACTCATATTCGCCATTCAGTTTTTCCAAATATTCTTTGAATGCCTGGGTTTGATGGGAGCGGCTTCCGACAATCACCAACCGTTCCGGAGCCGGTATGCGAACATGGATCGCCTGGGGGGATTGTTCACCAATTTGTTTGAAAGCCCCCAAACCCGATGCGGCAAAATAGGTCGTATCTTGAACCGGCACATGGACGACACCTAAAACCGGCTCGTGGTTGTGGATCAAGGCCACGTTGACGGTAAATTCACCATTGCGCTTGATAAATTCCTTGGTGCCATCCAAGGGGTCCACCAGCCAATAGGTTTGCCATTGCCGTCGTTCTTGATAAGGCAAATCGCTTGCTTCTTCGGATAAAATAGGATAACTGGGTTGAATTTGACTTAATACTTCCATCAAACACCGATGAGAAGCCGTATCGGCGGCAGTCAAAGGAGAATCGTCGTCTTTATTTTTTACTTCAAAATCCGCAGCCTCATAGATCTTCAATATACGCTGACCTGCGTTACGCGTTGCCTTTATCACCGCATCCTGCAAGTTTGCCAAATTCAATAATTCCATCACTACTCCTGACTGATCAATGTTCCTACCCCTATTGTACGACAATGAATAAACATCACTTCAATTTACCCTGGGATCAAATTGAAATCATACTGCTGGATATGGATGGAACCTTACTGGATCTTAATTTTGATAACCATTTCTGGCAAGAATTCGTTCCCATCCACTATGCCAAGCGCCATGGCCTCTCTCTGCAACAAGCCAAAAGCGATTTACAACCCAAATTTGACGCTTTAAAGGGCACGCTGGAATGGTATTGCTTGGATTTTTGGAGCAGGGAACTTCAGTTGGATTTGCGAAGTCTCAAAAGAGAAATTGCTGGACTTATCAGCGTTTTCCCTCACGTTATCCCGTTCCTGGAAGCTGCTCGTCAAAGCCATAAGAAGTTGTGGCTCGTCACGAATGCTCATCCCGATGCACTCAACCTGAAGATGGAAAACACCTGTTTGAACCGTTTTTTTGACAGGATCATCTGCTCTCATCATTTTGGATATCCCAAGGAAAACGTAAAGTTCTGGCACCGGCTGTCGGAAAAGGTCCCTTTTCCTGCCAAGAAAGCATTATTTATTGACGATAGTCTTGCCGTCCTGGAAGCTGGCAAAGCCTATGGAATCCGTTATAATGTTGCCATTAGTCGCCCTGACAGCAAGCAGCCACCGAGGATTATCAATCAATTTCCGTCGGTTGTTGATCTCAAACAACTGTTACCTCAAGGCTAATGAATCCCAAAGACCGCAAAAAAAACCTTGAAATCAGCTTTGGTTTAGGATCAAATGTACCTATCCTGTAGTTGTCCCAACTAGCTTATTGAGCTAGATACCTAAGTTGCCAAAACGGTTTCATCTGGCTGCGAGTTCCGAAAGCAAGGATCATCTCTCCCCAAACACTACCAAATGTAATGTACATAACTTGATACTTGACTTTAACTATCTACACTATGGACAATCCTAGATGCCTAAGCTGAATGGAAAAATTTTCAGTCAGACATTAAGGGTATAACTTAAACAATAAACTATCTGGAGAAACACGTGAGTGATCTTATCGTTCATGTTACAGACGATAACTTTGAAGATGAAGTCCTAAAATCAGACCTTCCCGTCTTATTGGACTTTTGGGCCGATTGGTGCGGACCTTGTAAAATGATTGCACCCATCCTCGAGCAAATTGCAGAGCAGTATCAAGGCAAGCTAAGAGTCGCCAAATTGAACATCGATGAAAATCCCAAGACTCCTCAACATTATGGAGTGAGGGGGATTCCTACTCTCATGCTGTTCAAAGATGGGGAAGTCGAGGCAACGAAAGTTGGCGCCTTGAGCAAGTCTCAACTCGAGGCATTCCTGGATCAAAATCTATAAATCTGTCCAACCCCGTCTATACTGATTTTCAAGGCGGGTGATTATCAACACTCGCCGATCTTTCTCCGCTTACTTTTTACACTCGCCCTTTCTTCTTGGGCCTCTGTAGAATCAATATAGAGCTATCCTGGATTAACTAAAAGTATTCATTATGAACCTGACCGAACTGAAACGTAAACCTGCCGCAGAACTGCTAGAGATTGCCGAATCTCTCGGATTGGAAGGTGTCTCGCGAACACGCAAACAAGATTTAATCTTCGTTATCCTCAAAAAACTGGCTAAAAATGGCGAGGATATCTATGGAGATGGGGTTTTAGAAATCCTCCAAGATGGCTTTGGTTTTCTCAGATCGGCGGACAGTTCTTATCTGGCCGGCCCCGATGACATTTATGTTTCTCCCAGTCAGATCCGCCGCTTCAGCCTACGGACTGGCGACACTATCTCGGGCAAGATCCGCCCCCCCAAGGAAGGCGAGCGCTATTTTGCCATGCTCAAGGTGGAACAGATTAACTTCGAACCCCCCGAAAATGCCAAGCACAAAATCGATTTTTCCAACCTGACGCCTTTATTCCCCCAGGAGCGTTTTGTCCTGGAGCTGGGCAACGGCAGCACGGAAGATTTAACTGCCCGGGTTATCGATTTGGTGGCTCCCATAGGTAAAGGCCAGCGCGGGTTGATAGTTTCCCCTCCAAAAGCGGGGAAAACCATGATTCTGCAAAATATCGCCCATTCCATAGCGGCCAAATCCCCTGAATGCTATATGATTGTCCTGTTGATTGACGAGCGCCCGGAAGAAGTGACCGAAATGCAGCGCAGCGTCCGCGCGGAAGTCGTCTCCAGCACTTTTGACGAGCCGGCCGCCCGTCACGTCCAAGTTGCTGAAATGGTCATTGAAAAGGCAAAACGACTCGTCGAACACAAACAGAATGTCGTCATCTTGCTCGACTCCATCACCCGTTTGGCAAGGGCCTACAATACCGTTGTTCCCTCTTCAGGCAAATTGCTAACCGGAGGTGTTGATGCCAACGCCCTGGAAAAACCCAAGCGTTTCTTCGGTGCCGCCCGCAATATTGAGGAAGGCGGCAGCCTGACCATCATCGCCACCGCCTTGGTTGAAACCGGCTCGCGCATGGATGACGTGATTTACGAAGAATTCAAAGGAACCGGCAACATGGAGCTGCATCTGGAACGCAAAATTGCCGAGAAAAGGATTTATCCTGCGATTAATATCAATCGTTCCGGAACGCGCCGGGAAGAATATCTGGTCCCACCAGATGAGTTGCAGAAATGTTGGATATTACGGAAAATCCTGCATCCAATGGATGAGATTGCCGCCATCGAGTTTTTGCTGGATAAACTCCGCCAGACGAAAACGAATAATGAATTTTTCGATTCCATGAAACGATCATAGTTTTAACCTTTGCAGGAACGGATCAACCAGACTTCCCGGTAGTCAGTCTCCCGCTTCACCATACACCATCCCCCCTGGCGCCGGAGATCCTCAAGCAATACCATCAATGCCCAGTTTTCTGAGTGCTCCATTTCTTCGCTGAAGCGCACCAGATCCGCGACTGATACCATCTCAAGCTCGGCAACCGTGCCTACCCATAGGGGCTTGCTTTCTCCATGATTGATTTCGTACCCACTCTCCCACAGTCTCAATATGACACTTTCTCCATCAGGCAAGGTCTTCAACATCACCAACTTTTCCGGTTTACCTTGATTAAAATGAGGCAAGACCGGGATATCCGATACGCCCACCCTGGGCGCCAACCAATACATGGCGCTTTCTATTCCCAGACGTCGTGCAGGATGCCAACCCTCGGCTTGAAGCCGGGCTTGTACTACTGCCATAGGAGATGCCCATTGAAGTATCAATGGCTGACTGAACTGACCAAACAGTTCATAGCGGTACCCAGGCAACCAAATCCAGCCTTTTTGCCACCATTCGGATTCCGCCATGGTGATTTGAATCGGACTTTCCCGCTCTAATTCGTCAATTTGTTGCAATGAAACCCATCCTGTAACGGCAACAACAGCGAGCAATGTCACCACGCCAAACCCCGGCAAAGTTCTGCCAGAAAGCCCATGGCGCCGATATCCGACACCAGCCATGCTTAACCAGAATACCGTAACAAGACAAGTAACAAGCAATCCAGCCAGGGAAAGGGCACTTAAATACAATCGAGAAAAAATCACCAATACCCAAAACATGCTGGCCAAGGCATAGATGATCCACCGCCTATAAGGTTGGATTTGACCTCCCAGTATCAATGCCAAAAAACCGTAACCTACCCCTGACCGTAAAATAGCGCCATCAAGATGACCAGGGGACAACAAAAATCTACCCAATAATTCTGCTAATGCACAAAATACCAAACTGATCAGCCAATGACTGAATGCCTGAAATCTTTTTCCCTTGCATAACCAAAATCCACAAAAAACAAATACCACCATCAATAACGGCCAGCTCGCCAAACGTTCAATGGCCAGAAAAACCACATCACTCACAGGGTTATGGAGAAAATGCAGTGATACTAGGGGCTGAGAAGGCAACACCGCAATTAACATCACGGTTGCCGCCGACAGCAACCCGCTTAACACCAGTAAAGTCAGATAATCCCGTTGCTGAGGATCCAGCAATGGCCCCGTCCATTGGGCCAGCAAAGGATATTGACGATGCAGATCAAATAGTGCGGACAACCATCTATGGGCACGGGGTTGAAAAAACAAGTAAAGCCTGCGGCTCAACCACACCCCAAACCACAATAGGGTAAGCAAAATAATTATAACCAGCGCCAACCGGCCGGTGACTTTTGCAGCCAATTCGAGGGAAGCGCCAAAGACAACCCCAGGAAGCAAATAAGCCGGGGCCCATAAAACAGCAGAGAAAATATTGTAGAGAAAAAAGCGGCTGGCTTTCATTTCCATCATGCCAGCCACCAAAGGAATCACCGCTCTTACCGGCCCAACAAAACGGCCGAAGAGTACACTCAAGCCGCCATATTTGTTAAAAAAAGCGATTCCGTGGGCGATCAATTCGGGATGGGACCTAAATGGCCAGAACCGGTACAGGCGTGCCTGGTAGCGCCAACCGAGCCAAAAGCTAAGACCGTCTCCGGCAATCGCCCCTGCCATCGCCCACAAACAGATGGGCCAAAATGATAGTGCCCCCATACCAATCAAGGCACCCGCCGCAAACATCATGGCCACACCAGGCACCAACATACCGACGATAGCAAGGGATTCGAGCAGGGCGATGACAAACACCCCAACCCCTGCCCAATTAGGCTGCCCGGCAATCCAATGATAAAAGGTGTCGAAGCTCAAAGCTTCCGGAAGGCGCGCTCCGCAGCAGAAATGGTGGCGTCAAGCACCGCTTGATCGTGGGCGGCGGAAACGAATCCCGCCTCAAAGGCTGAAGGCGCCAGATAGACTCCTTCTTCCAGCATCAAATGAAAGAAACGCTTGAACGCCTCCTGATCACAAGCCATGACTTGCTGGAAGTTGGTGACTTGAGGGGCTTGGGTAAAAAATAACCCAAACATGCCGCCAACGGAGACGGTCCGAAAATCGACGCCTGCTTGCCGTGCTTTCTCTGTCAATGCAGACATCAGTGTTTGGGTTTTCTCGGTCAGTGCTTCAAAGAAGCCAGGAGATTCTATCAGTTCCAGGGTCTTCAATCCCGCCGCCAAAGCAACCGGATTACCGGATAAGGTCCCTGCTTGATATACCGGCCCGGAAGGCGCCAAATATTCCATAATTTCCCGTTTGCCGCCAAACGCTCCCACCGGCATGCCGCCGCCGATGACTTTACCTAGCGTCGTCAAATCCGGCTTGATGCCATATAGTGACTGAGCCCCCCCCAAGGCCACCCGAAAGCCGGTCATGACCTCATCAAAAATCAGCACACTGCCGGCTTGATCACAGACTTTTCTCAAGGTCTGCAAAAACTCCTCCCGAGGCGGGATACAGTTCATATTCCCGGCCACTGGTTCCACGATCACGCAGGCAATGTCGTCTCCGATTTCCGCAAACAGGCTTTCCACGGCCTCGATATCGTTGTAAGGCAGGGTGATAGTATGTGCCACAACACTGGCAGGCACACCGGGTGAGCTGGGAACACCGCAAGTCAAAGCGCCTGAACCGGCTTTGACCAATAGGGAATCGGCGTGGCCGTGATAACAACCCTCGAATTTAACCAGCTTGTCCCGTCCAGTAAAACCCCGGGCCAGGCGAATGGCGCTCATGGTGGCTTCGGTACCGGAATTGACCATACGCACCATTTCCAGCGAAGGAACCAACCGGCAAAGTTTCTGCGCCATTGTGACTTCGACAGGCGTGGGGGCGCCAAAACTCAGTCCCTTTTCGACAGCTGCCTTAACTGCTGAAAGGACCTCGGGATGGGCATGGCCAACTATCATAGGCCCCCACGAGCCGACATAGTCGATGTAGCGCCGCCCTTCTACATCAAAGAGATACGCGCCTTCGGCGCGGTCAATAAACAGGGGCGTTCCCCCCACGCCATTAAAGGCGCGCACTGGGGAGTTCACGCCTCCTGGAATGAATTGCAAAGCCTGGTTGTAATATTGCCCAGAAGTCGTCATATCCTAGAAAAACAGTCCATCCAGCGGCGACGACGCAGACGCATAACGCCGGCGGGGCATGCGCCCGGCCAAATATGCCTTGCGCCCTGCTTCAACGCCTAATTTCATGGCCTCCGCCATAAGAACGGGGTTTTTTGCTTCGGCAATAGCGGTATTCATCAACACCCCGTCACACCCAAGCTCCATGGCAACACTGGCGTCGGAGGCTGTCCCGACCCCGGCGTCAACGAGAATGGGTACGGAAGCGTTCTCCACAATGGTGCGAATGTTATAGGGATTGCGAATCCCCAAGCCCGATCCAATCGGCGCCGCCAGCGGCATAACGGCAATACAACCGATATCTTCCAGTTTGCGGGCCACAATGGGATCATCATTGGTATATACCATCACCTCAAAGCCGTCAGCCACCAAAATTTTGGCGGCTTCCAGGGTACCGACCACATCGGGGTAAAGGGTCTTTTCATCCCCCAACACTTCCAGCTTGACCAGACGATGATCGCCGAGCAACTCCCGGGCCAGATGGCAAGTGCGGACCGCCTCTGCCACCGTATAACAACCGGCGGTATTGGGCAGGATGGTATAAAGATCGGGAGAAATCACATCCAGTAGATTCGGTTCGTCAGCATTTTGACCGATATTGGTACGCCGGATCGCCACGGTAACGATTTCCGCGCCGCTGGCCTCAATGGCAGCTTTGGTTTCGGCCAAGTCCTTGTATTTCCCGGTCCCCACCAACAACCGCGAACGATAACTTTTGCCCGCCACCACCAACCGGTCATCTCCCTGGCCACCGCCAATGGCACGGACAATTTCGACCCGGTCGCCACTCGACAGCTGACAAGCATGGTAATCGCCATGGGGAATGATTCGCTGGTTTACTTCCACGGCAATCCTTTGGTTTTGCATCCCCAGCTCTGCCACCAGCTCTGCCAGGGTCATGCCCTGGCGGATCTCGCGGGTCTCACCGTTGACAATTATCTGCTGCGCCATGACTGTATTCACTAGGCTACCGCTGCCGCTTCACGCCGCTTTTTTACAGATTCGGCAAGTTTTTCCAATAATTGGACGCTATCCTCCCAGCCCAGGCAAGGGTCGGTGATGCTTTTTCCAAATTCCAAAGGCTCGCCAGGTTTCAAATCCTGCCGGCCTGGTTGCAAATGGCTTTCCACCATGGCCCCGATGATTCTTTCATCACCAGCGGCCACTTGCTCCCCCACATTTTCAGCCACCTGGATTTGCCGCTCGTGCTGTTTGAAACAGTTGCCATGACTGAAATCAATCATGATGCGAATCGGCAACCCGGCATCTTCCAATGATTTTGCCGCAGCAGCCACACTCTCAGCATCATAATTGGGCTGTTTGCCACCCCTGAGAATCAAATGGCAATCTTCATTGCCAGTCGTGGAAAAAATCGCCGACCGCCCGGCCTTGGTAACCGACAGAAAATGGTGGGGACGTTGAGCAGAAGCAATGGCATCCACAGCTACCTGAACCGTGCCATCGGTGGCGTTCTTGAACCCAACCGGGCACGACAACCCCGAGGCCAATTCCCGATGCACTTGGCTTTCCGTGGTGCGGGCCCCAATCGCTCCCCAGGCGATAAGGTCAGAGACATATTGGGGAGTAATCAAATCCAGGTATTCCGTGGCCGCCGCCAATCCCAGTTCATTGATTTGCAAAAGTAATTTTCTGGCCAGCCGCAAACCCTTATTGATATTGAAACTCTCGTTCAAATCCGGATCGTTAATGAGCCCTTTCCAACCCACCCGGGTGCGGGGCTTTTCAAAATACACCCGCATGACAATGACCAAGTCTTCCTCCAACTGTTTTTTGATATCCCGCAAACGCCGGGCATATTCCAGCGCGGCTTCAGGATCATGGATGGAGCAAGGACCGATAACCACCAGGAAACGCTTGTCCTTTCCGTTCAGAACATTGTGAATGGCAAGGCGGGCATCATGCACGGTTGCCGCCGCATCATCACTCAAAGGCAGCTCGTCGTGCACGACTTGCGGCGGTATGACTTCCTTCATTTCCCGGATTCTCAAGTCATCTGTACGATATTTGGGGGACATAGTGTTCAAGTACCTGTAAATCAATCTTACGTTTCTTAAAAAATAGCCTATTTTATCACCCAACGATTCTTATTATTCAGCGATTTTCCAATAAAATAGGCCATGCCGCACGCAAATAGTTCACCATCGACCACAAGGTCAAAACAGCAGCGGCGCAGATCAAGACATATCCTAGCGGCCTGAGCCACTCTGACTGCCAATCCACGGCAAAGAGCAATACCGTGATTGCGGCCATCTGCATAGTGGTTTTGATTTTCCCCAACCAGGAAACCTTGACTTTTTTCCGCTGCCCGATTTCCGCCATCCACTCTCTAAGCGAAGCAATGGTTATCTCGCGGCCGATGATCACCACAGCCGCCACCGCCAACCACGGCTCTGGGTCATTTTGCACTAACAATACCAATACCGCCGCTACCATTAATTTATCCGCCACAGGGTCCAGGAAAGCGCCAAAAGCCGTGGTTTGATTGAGCCTACGGGCCAAATAACCGTCCAGCCAATCCGTAAACGCAGCCAACAAGAAAATAATCGCACAAATAATCCCAGCGCCACGCACCGGCAAATAGAAAACCACCACCACTACCGGAATCAAAGCGATCCGGGCAAAAGTCAAATAAGTTGCAAGATTGAAGTTTTTAGTTTTGCTCAAGATCCTGGCTCATGAAAGGTTTCGTAGATTCTCTGGGCCAATTGAGAATTGATGCCCTCCACGGAACATAACGCCTCAACGCTGGCTTTCTTGATCGCCTGCAACCCGCCAAACTGTTGCAGTAATCGCTGCCTGCGCTTAGGCCCCAAGCCATCAATTGATTCTAAAGCGGACTGCCGTTTGATGCGACTACGCCGCTGCCGGTGCCCACTGATGGCAAAACGGTGAGATTCATCACGAATATGGCGAATCAAGAGTAATGCCGGATGATTGCCAGGCTGCACCCACCGATCTTGCCAAGAAAGATACAAGGACTCTTCCCCCCCCTTCCGGTCGGGACCTTTGGCCACGCCAACAATGCGCATAAAAGGCACTCCCAACTCAGCAAGCACTTCAGTGACAGCGGTTACCTGACCCTTGCCGCCGTCAATGAAAAGCACATCCGGCAGTTGGTTGCCTTCATTTTGAAGCCGCTTGAACCGGCGGCGTACTGCCTGCGCTTGGGCGGCATAGTCATCCCCGGGAATGATACCTTCGATATTAAAACGCCGGTAGGCGGATTTCACCGGTCCTTGGGCATCGAACACCACGCAAGAAGCCACTGTCTGATCTCCCTGGATGTGACTGATGTCAAAACATTCAAGGCGGCGGGGCAATTCATTCAAATTCAATAACTCGGCAAGTGCTTCCAGCCGTGTATGTTGATCTTGACGTTTAACCAGCCTTTGTTGCAAGGCAGTCTCGGCATTGGCTTGCACCATCTTCAACCATTCCCGGCGCTGACCCCGGGGACGGTTGATTAACCGGACCTGCTTCCCCGCTTGCTGGCTGAGCACTTCCGTGATTAGTGCTTCATTCTCAATAGGGTGGTTAAGGAGAATTGCCGGTGGAATAGGCTTATCCAGATAATATTGCCCAAGAAAGGCCTCCAGGATCTTGGCAGGGTCATACTGTTGCGCATGGGAAGGAAACAAGGTCTTGTCTCCTAAATAGCGCCCACCCCGGAACCATGCCACCTGGACACAAGATACACCCGCTTCGCTGGCACAGGCAATCACATCCAAGTCCCCTCGGTAGCCGGTTACATATTGTTTTTCCAGCACCTCCCGAAGCGTGGCAATCTGATCCCGGTAACGGGCGGCGCGCTCAAATTCCAATTGGGAAGCGGCTTTTTCCATCCGCCGCACCAAATTATCCAGCAATCCCCGCCCCTTGCCTTCAAGAAACAAAATAGTATCTTCCACATCTCGCCGGTAGTTTTCCATGGATATCAAATCAACACAAGGTGCCGTGCAACGCTGAATTTGATATTGCAGGCAAGGCCGACTGCGGTTGTTGAAATAACTGTCTTCACACTGGCGCACGGGAAATACTTTTTGCAGCAGTTTCAGACTGGCCCGCACAGCACTGGCACTGGGATAGGGCCCAAAATAGCGGCCAGGACGGTTCCGCGCCCCCCGGTGGAATGTCACCCGAGGGAAGGAATCCTCGGTAGAAATGTAAATGTAAGGATAGCTTTTGTCATCCTTGAGGCAGATATTGTAACGGGGCTGATAACGCTTGACCCATTGACTCTCCAGCAACAAAGCTTCCCCTTCGCTGCGGGTCACCGTCACTTCAATGGTATGAAGCCGCGCCAGCATCGCTTGTTGCTTGGGGGCTTGTTGGCTGCGAAAGTAACTGGCGACCCGGTTTTTCAAATTCCGCGCCTTACCCACGTATAAAGGTTCGCCACGATGATCCAGCATTTTATAAACGCCGGGTTTTGTGGTGAGAGTCGCCAGAAATTCCTTCAGGTCAAACGGATATGCGTCAACCATTGTCTCGCTGTTTGCACCTACAGCATGCCCCTGAGAACCGACTGCAGAATCCCGCCGTTGCGGTAATATTGCAACTCGGCCGCGCTATTTAACATCACCTTGGCGGTGAATGCCCGCTTGCTTCCGTCGTCCTTTTCCGCAGTCACTTCAAGCCATTCACCCACCGACAACTCATCGGTTACCGGAAGGGTATATTGTTCATGGCCAGTCAGCCCCAAGGTTTGGGCAGATTCCCCGGGACGAAAAGTCAACGGCAAAATTCCCATGCCGACCAGATTACTACGGTGAATCCGCTCGAAGCTTTCCGCAATCACTGCCCGCACGCCCAACAACTTGGGACCTTTGGCGGCCCAATCCCGGGAACTTCCCATGCCATAATCCTTACCCGCTATGACGATAAGCGGCACGCCTTCTTCCCGGTAACGCATGGCGGCGTCAAAAATCCACATTTCCTCTCCTTCGGGGAGATGGAGTGTAACGCCCCCTTCTTTTCCAGGCACCAACCGGTTTTTGAGACGAATATTGGCAAAGGTGCCCCGCATCATTACTTCGTGGTTCCCCCGGCGTGCGCCGAAAGTGTTGAAATCTTTTGGCGCCACTCCTTTCGAAAGCAGGTAATCGGCGGCAGGTCCTTCAGGAATAACTCCCGCCGGGGAAATATGATCGGTAGTGACTGAATCGCCAAGCAACACCAAAACCCGGGCATTGGTAATGGGTTCAATTGAGTCCGGTTGCGGCTTCAGATCAACAAAAAAAGGTGGCTCTTGAATGTAAGTCGATTCCGGCGGCCAATCATAAAGCACACTGGCAGGCACTTGGATGGCATTCCATTCAGGATTGAAGTCATCCAGATTGTTATAGACCTGCTTGAATTTTTCCGGATCAAACGCGGTTTTCAGCACTTGTTCAAGCTCATCCCGAGTGGGCCAAATATCCTTCAGATAAACCGGTTGCCCGTCGCTGCCCGTACCTAAAGGCTCTGCCGTCAAATCGATGTTGACCGTGCCCGCCAAGGCATAGGCCACCACCAAAGGGGGCGACGCCAAATAATTGGCCTTGGTCAGGGGATGTATTCGCCCTTCAAAATTACGATTTCCGGAAAGCAC
>JALSQY010000132.1 GCA_026985035.1 Methylothermaceae bacterium | reverse complement strand
GAGATTTTCACGGCGGGCTTCATCGGGATAATTCAAGTTGCCAATTCTTTCCACTTTTTTCTGCCAGGCTCTCTCATAAGCCGCGGCAACATATTTCTTGGCAGAAATGGCATTTAAGGGCATTACCCTTTGCTTGACGGCAAAATCAGCCACCTCGGTAGAAGTAATGCCTAAATCCGCAATCTGGCGGGCCAATTTCCGAGTGTCTAGCCGGGGCTGAGCAAGGGATTGTTCTTCCTCAATTTCCTGTTGCACTTTATGATTGGCATGGGCGCGGGTTAAGACAGATTTGTGTTTTTGCTTTGTCTGCTGCTGTTGTACCGATGGCATTGCCTTTTTTATCTGCGGCGGTGCGGATGACGCTTGCGGAGGTAATTTAGGTTTCTTGATCCTCTGGCTGTCCCCTCCTCCCCGGCTATTGGCCTGAGCAAGATAATCTGCATCATGCACCGGCTTTTCCGTGCTTTGATCCACCAATTCAATTTCTAAATTTTGCACAGGCGGTTTTAATTTTGGCGTTTCAAAATGGAGGCCAAATAAAACAATGAGGTGTAAAATCACGGCACCGCCCACGGCAACCAACAACCGATCAGAGGAACTGTTATGCCATAGATCAAAGGTCATGATCGTAACCGGGCTTCAATTTCATTCATTAATTGACCGCTAATGTTTAAATTAAATAGTTTATCCAACTCCTGAATACAAGTGGGACTGGTGACATTAATTTCAGTAAGATAATCGCCTATCACATCAATGCCAGCAAAAATCAATCCACGTTTTCTCAATTCTGGCCCTACTTGGCCACAGATCCAACGATCACGGGCAGTCAGCTCGCGTCCCTCCGCCCGCCCGCCCGCGGCCAGATTGCCCCGTAGTTCTCCCGGCGCCGGAATTCTGGCCAGAGCATAGGGAACAGGCTCGCCATTGATGAGCAATATACGTTTGTCTCCTTCCTTAATCTCGGGCAAATATTTTTGCGCCATGACAAATCGACTGTCATGAAGCGTCATGGTTTCCAGGATGACACTAATATTAGGATCATTCGGGTGCAGATAAAAAATAGACGCCCCTCCCATCCCGTCAAGCGGTTTAACTATGATTTCTTCCTGCTCTGCAAGAAACTCACGCAATCTGGTGCTATCGCGCGCGACCAGGGTGGGAGCGCAACACTGGGGAAACCAGGCCGTGAACAATTTCTCATTGGCATCTCTAAGGGAACGGGGCTTGTTCACTACCAATACCCCCCGCTCTTCAGCACATTCCAGCAAATACGTTGCGTAAATATATTCTTGATCAAAAGGCGGGTCTTTTCTCATCAGGATGACATCCAACGCATCCAGCGGCCGTGAAATGGCCGGCCCGAATTGATACCAGGCAGACGGATCACGCTTGACTTGTAACGGACGCATCGTGGCAAAAGTGCGTCCGTCGCGCAAATATAAATCGCCTAACTCCATGTAGAACAATTTCCATCCCCGACCCTGGGCTTCCAACAACATGGCAAAACTGCTGTCTTTTTGCATGTTGATATCAGCTATAGGGTCCATTACGATTCCAAGCTCAATAGTCATATTGTTATTGCCTTGACCTTTATTCTTGTGCTATAAATGTAAAGCTAATTCACGGGATTTTCAGGATTAAAAGCTATGTCAAAAGTATGCCAAGTGACTGGGAAACGGCCTCTTTCTGGCAATAACGTCTCTCACGCCAACAATAAAACCAAGCGCCGTTTTCTGCCTAACCTCCATTATCACCGTTTTTGGGTCGAAAGCGAAAACCGCTGGGTAAAACTGCGTGTTTCTAATCATGGAATGCGCATTATAGACAAAAAAGGCATTGATACGGTATTGACTGAAATTCGCCAGCGTGGCATCAAAGTTTAGCTTCCATTGCATTTACGGAGATAGCAACCATGCGAGATAAAATCAAACTGGTGTCATCAGCCGGCACTGGCTATTACTACACTACCACCAAAAACAAACGCAACACCCCAGATAAATTAGAATTCAAAAAATATGATCCTGTGGTAAGAAAACATGTGATTTTTAAAGAAGCGAAAATCAAATAACCCAAAACCGCAAAGAATTTCCTCAAGCCATGGATTTCTTTGCGGTTCTTTGTCATTCACCATCAAATAAGTCACCATCTCCCCTTTCACCATCATCCGCTCCCCCGTCAAATAGAGATGATTCCTGTGCGTTTTCATCTGTAAACAAACTGTCAGAGGATTCTATACTTCCCCCCTTGTCTTGTTGATTGGAAGCAGGGGTTTTTTCCCTGACCGATACATGAGAATCAGCCAGTAATACTTTTGCCAACAAGCGACGCCCGGATTCCATTTGGAAAACCATGCCGACAATACTCATAGTCAATAGCACCCCAACCAGTATCCACATTATGGCAGCGTTCATCTTGGAAGATTGAGAAAAACCGGTTTTATTCGAATCCACCACACTGTTAAGCGGCAAATGCTGCGGATCCACTGGGGATAACTCTGGGAGGAACTTGGATTCCTGTTTGGCCGCAACAGGCAATAAAGTTTCCGAAGTATTATTGGCTCCTTCCAGCTCCTCCTTGAGATGCTCAACTTCACTACGCATGGCCTCAAGCTCTTTATCCGCCGCATCACGGACTTCATGCAATTCCGCAATTAACGCTTGAACCCTAACTTCAACATTTTGTGCATCGGTGGTGCCAAAATATTGCTGGATAACACTTTCCAACTCATCTATTTGCTGCTGAAGCGACCCGATCTTCTTTTGATCCTTAGCTCTTTCCGAACGAAGCCATTCCAACTCTTGCTTCAATTGATCGGTTTCATTTTGGGTCCTTGCTTCTTGCAGCAAGGTTTCAAGCTCATGGAGTTTATCTTGAAGCTGCGCCTTGTCAGCTTTTAATCTATCCCTCTCGATCCGTAGTTTTTGAATTTCATCTTTTTGCTTTTCAAGGCTACGATCAGGTATTTTTGGTGGCTGGGTCGCAGACTCAGGTTGATCTTTTACCCGTGCCGATAAATTCTCTTGGTCGTGCGTTGGCAATTCCGGCTGACTTTCTGCTGATTTTTCCTCGAGACCAACCGATATTCCGGCTTCCAGGCTTTCCACCTCCCCGCCTTGGCTCATGTCTTCCAGAGACACCTCTTCACCGATCAGGCTTTTGGCTGGAACAGAAGTCATTCCACCATCAAGAAATGCCGCTTCAAAACCGTACCGCAACAGCAGAAAAGCCGCGGCAGCGCTGGTAACGCCATCCTCACAAACAACGATATATCTCCTGCTACGCTGTAAAGTCCCCAGTTGCATCCTTAATGAGAAAAAAGGGACATTTATGCTTTCTTTGATGTGCGCTTTTTTGAATTCGTCAGGATCTCGCACATCCAGCCAGATGTCCTCCTGATCTACATCACGGTAGGCAGCCTCAAAAGTTACCTTGGTTAAAACCGGCTTGACAATCAGCTCTAAAAAATCCTCCTTCGCCAGCTTCAAAATCAAGCCGTCGGTCAGCATGGAAACGCTAACGGAGCGAGGGGAACCTGTAATCAAGGCATCCTCACCAACCATATCGCCCACTCTGAGCGAGCCTAGCTTGATTTCTTTAGCATTAGGCCGGGGTTTTCTGCTTACGACACATTGGCCTGCTTTTATAATATATAAACAATCTCCTTCTTCCCCCTGCTTGATGATGGACTGTCCAGCCTCTACCTCAAACTCTTCAAATTGGTTGATAATCTTTTGCAGGTTGCTAGCAGGCAATCGTTGGAAAACCGGGGATTTTAATAATTTGGTTACCCAGTCACCTTTCGATTTGCTTTTTCCTGAAGCTTTCTGTCTATAATTTTCCATGAGATTCAAACGTTGATGATCTAATTGAATATACCGCAACTGAGTTAATGCACGCGCGGTTACTTTCCGGGGAACATGCTGCGCCAAAGGAAAGCGCGCCGCTTCGGTACCAGCCTTCACTGTCTCCATTACAATGCCATCGGCTTCCAGTACCACATTTCCTTGCAGAATGTAAATCCATTTATCACACTCATCGCCGCGCTCAAATAAGAATTCTCCTTCCTGAAGCCCATAAGAAGTCAGGCCGTTACATAACTGTTTGAATTGATCCTGAGGAAGAAGGTTCAATGGAATCAAGTGCCTTAGCGCCTCCCGGGAGACTTGGCTTGCTGCGACAGTCATCTAGGCCACTCTATCCTTCTGGAATGCCAAAAACAACGGGCAAAGTATCGGCATAGCTTGTGAAACATGTGATGTGGTAGGTGCGTATATAATTCTAGTCCATAGATATGGCTCCATTCTTCAATGGCTAAAGGGTAAACTGAAATGTGAGTACTAGCACATATCCACAAATACAAAAGGCACCTCCCGGTGCCTTTTGTAACCCCTCAATGCAAAATGATTTAAGAAATCAATTGACTTTGGGATCGAGGGCTCCGGAAGCATATTTTTGATACATGTCTTCCAGAGAAATAGGCTTGATTTTGGAGGCATTGCCTGCACAACCAAATGCTTCGTAGCGGGCCTTGCAGATATCCTTCATCGCTGCAGTAGCCACCTTGAATATTTTACGGGGATCAAATTCCTTTGGATTCTCCGCCAAAAATTTACGCATCGCCCCGGTCGAGGCCATCCTCAAATCCGTATCGATGTTGACTTTACGCACACCATGTTTGATGCCTTCGACGATTTCTTCCACCGGGACACCATAGGTTTGTCCCATATCTCCTCCATAGCTGTTGATGATTTCCAGCCAATCCTGAGGAACGGATGAAGAGCCGTGCATGACTAGGTGCGTATCGGGAATCCGGGCGTGAATTTCCTTGATTCGCTCAATAGCCAAAATATCACCCGTTGGAGGACGAGTGAATTTGTATGCTCCATGACTGGTACCAATGGCAATCGCCAATGCGTCAATCTTCGTTTTCTTGACAAAGTCCGCAGCCTCATTGGGATCGGTAAGCAGCATTTCCTTAGTCAATTTACCTTCGGCACCTACGCCGTCTTCCTTACCTGCTTCCATGGTTTCCAATGAACCCAGGCAACCCAACTCCCCTTCAACCGAAACACCACAGGCATGGGCCATCTCAGCCACTTTGGCAGTAACCTCTACATTGTAATCATAAGTAGCCGGGGTCTTGGCATCGGGCATTAGAGAGCCATCCATCATGACAGAGGTGAAACCCGACTGGATGGAACGGGCGCAAACGCCTGGATCCGCGCCGTGATCTTGATGCAGGACGATGGGAATATCCGGCCATTGCTCCACCGCCGCCAAAATCAAATGACGAAGGAACGGCTCTCCTGCATATTTCCTTGCTCCGGCAGAGGCTTGCATAATGACAGGGCTGCTCGTTTCTGATGCCGCCTCCATGATGGCGTGGACTTGCTCCATATTGTTCACATTATATGCGGGAACGCCATAACCATGCTCTGCGGCATGATCCAATAATTGCCTTAAGGTAATAAGTGCCATGTAAATTCCTCAAATTAATGAAAGTTTCTTACGCAAGGTAAGGGTTAAAACGGGCACCTTTAAAGGTGCCCGTTTAAAATGACAACGTAACGGCAAATCCGCTACTAATTCACTTAAGTAGAACCTGCAAATTCACGTAGATAGATTCCAGATCCTCATTTTGTGTGGGATTAATTAATTGCCGGGTCCAACTCACCTGAAGCATATTTTTGAACCATATCGTCGATTGCAATCGGCTTTATTTTGGACGCATTACCAGCAGTACCGAAAGCTTCGTAACGGGCCTTGCAAATATCCTTCATGGCAACTGTAGCCACTTTAAATATTTTACGGGGATCAAATTCCTTTTTGTTTTCCACCAAAAATTTCCTCATGGCCCCGGTCGAAGCCAATCGTAAATCCGTATCAATATTGACTTTGCGAACACCATGCTTGATACCCTCTACGATTTCCTCCACTGGAACGCCATAGGCTTCCCCAATATCACCACCATATTCATTGATGATTTTCACCCACTCCTGGGGGACCGAAGATGAGCCATGCATCACCAAATGGGTATCGGGAATGCGGGCATGGATTGCCTTGATCCTGTCAATGGCAAGAATTTCGCCCGTCGGAGGTTTGGTGAATTTATAGGCTCCGTGGCTCGTCCCAATGGCTACCGCCAGGGCATCCACTTTGGTTTTCTTGACGAAATCCGCAGCTTGATCGGGATCGGTCAGTAACATATCTTTAGTGAGAGTATCACCCTTGTCGGAAGTCATCGTTTCCAACGATCCCAAACATCCCAGCTCACCCTCCACCGATACGCCACAGGCATGCGCCATTTCAGTCACCTTGGTAGTGACTTCCACATTGTACTCATAGGTAGAAGGCGTTTTCATATCAGGCATCAGGGAGCCATCCATCATTACCGAGGTGAAGCCTGATTGGATGGATCTGGCGCATACCCCGGGATCAGCACCGTGATCCTGATGCAAGACGATGGGAATATCCGGCCATTGTTCAAGGGCCGCCTGGACCAAATGCCGGATAAAGTATGCTCCAGCATATTTTCGGGCACCTGCACTGACCTGCATCAGCACCGGGCTATCGGTTTCGGCTGCTGCCTCCATAATCGCGTGCACCTGCTCCATATTATTGATATTGAACGAAGGCACACCATACCCATGCTCGGCGGCATGGTCCAACAACTGTCTTAAGGTAATGAGCGCCATATCAGCCTCCTCTATTATTTTAAGCGTATCAACTTGCCAAAACGTCCTGGACTGCTTTTACGACATTATCGGCAGTAAAGCCAAACTCCTCCATAAGCGCGCCACCGGGGGCGGATTCACCGAATCTGTCCAGTCCGATGACTTTGCTTTTGGCAATACCAACGTATTTATACCATCCCCTTGAAGCACCGGCTTCAACTGCTACCCGAGCGACTACATCCGAAGGCAGTACTGACTCTTTATATTCAGCACTTTGCTCGTCAAAAACATCCGCGCAAGGCATGGAGACTACCCGAATCTTTTTGCCCTCGGCATTGAGCCGCCTGGCTGCTTCATCAGCCAGGCTCACTTCAGAACCTGTGGCAACAATGATTGCATCGGGCTTGCCATCGCAATCCCTTAAAACATAGCCACCTTTGCTGATGGCCTCTATTTGATCAGGAGTACGTTCTAAATGAGGAACGCCTTGCCGGGTCAATGCCAAGGCAGAGGGGCCATTGGTGCGGTTGACGGCATCACGCCAGGCAACGGCGGTTTCCACTGCATCGGCAGGACGCCACAAATGCAAATTCGGGATCAGGCGCAAAGATTCATGGTGCTCGACAGGCTGGTGCGTCGGACCATCTTCTCCCAACCCGATAGAATCATGGGTGAGCACATAAATCACCGGCAGTTTCATCAACGCCGACATGCGAATACCATTGCGGGCATAGTCGGAAAACACGTGGAAGGTTCCGCCAAAAGGCCTGAAACCACCGTGGAGATACATCCCGTTCATTAATGCCGCCATGCCAAATTCCCGGACGCCGTAATGGATGTAATTTCCATCTTCATGGCTATTACCGGGATAATTCAGATCCTTGCAACCTTTCCAGTTGGTCAGATTTGAACCGGTCAAATCGGCGGAACCACCAAAAAACTCCGGCAAATGCGGGGCATAGGCATCCAGGGTATTTTGTGAGGCCTTACGGGTCGCCACCTTTTCTGCTTTTGAATCGGTTTCACGAATGTACTCACTGGCCTTGGCATTCCAATCACTGGGAAGCTCCCCACTCATCCTGCGCTCAAATTCCGCTGCCAGCTCAGGATATTCGGATTTGTAGGCATTGAATTTTTCGTTCCATTCGTTTTCCAATGCAGCGCCTTTTTCTCTGGCATCCCATGCCGCATAGATTTCGTCCGGAATTTCAAAGGGTGGATGGGGCCAGCCCAGTACTTCCCGGGCTAAGGCAATTTCATCCTCTCCCAAAGGGGCGCCATGACATTCTTCTTTACCTTGTTTGTTAGGTGATCCAAAACCAATAATGGTTTTACAGCAAATCAACGTGGGTTTGTCTGTCACCCCCTTGGCTTGTTCAATGGCCGCTTTAATGGCGTCGGGGTCGTGGCCGTCCACTCCTTTGACGACGTGCCAACCGTAAGATTCGAAGCGCATGGGGATATCATCGGTAAACCACCCTTCAACCTCGCCATCGATGGAAATGCCATTGTCATCCCAGAAAGCGATCAATTTGCCTAACTTCAAGGTCCCCGCTAAAGCGCAAGCCTCGTGGGAAACGCCTTCCATCATGCAACCGTCACCTAAAAACACATAGGTATTATGATCGACGATTGCGTGATTCCCGCGATTGAACTGGGCCCCAAGCACCTTCTCCGCCATTGCCATGCCTACAGCATTTGCAATACCTTGTCCGAGCGGACCTGTAGTCGTCTCCACCCCTGGCGTATAACCGTATTCTGGATGGCCCGGTGTCTTGGAATGCAGTTGGCGGAAATTCTTCAACTCTTCGATAGGCAAGTTATAGCCTGTCAAATGGAGAAGCGAGTAAATCAACATCGACCCGTGACCGTTGGAAAGCACAAAACGGTCCCGGTTTGCCCAATTGGGATTGGTCGGATTGTGGCGCATATAGTCATTCCACAATACTTCGGCAATATCGGCCATTCCCATGGGCGCCCCAGGGTGCCCGGATTTGGCTTTTTGAACTGCGTCCATGGAAAGGGCTCGTATAGCGTTTGCTAGATCTCGGCGCGAAGGCATAATCTTCCTCCCTCTAAATTCAAGATTGTCATTTTAAAAATTGTTAAACAAATTCAAGTTCTGTATTCGTGATAACCTCAGGGCATAATTCACTTTGCCATGTTCCGAGGAATTTATCATTAATCACGGCTGGCACCAAAACATTTAATTCTGCTCGGCATCCCACTCTTTATGGTATTGGACGAAGCGCTCAACTTCATTCTTTGAACCCAACACCAAAGGTACTCGCTGGTGGATGCTTTCGGGTTGCATTTCCAATACCGGTTCCCTGCCGGTGGAAATCAAACCGCCTGCCTGTTCCACTATAAATCCCATGGGATTGGCTTCATACATGAGGCGCAACCGGCCAGATAAATTCTTGGCCTTGAGTTTATCGTCAATGGGATAGGACCAAATGCCCCCCCGGGTCAAAATCCGGTACACTTCCGCCACAAACGAGGCAATCCAGCGCATGTTGAAGTCTTTGCCTCTAGGGCCTTCCTTGCCTTGCAGGCATTCTTCAATGTAGCGCCGCACCGGAGGCTCCCAAAAGCGCATATTGGACATATTGATGGCAAATTCCTGACAGTCCTCGGGGATGCGGATATTGGGATGGCTTAACAAAAACTCGCCAACCCCCGGATCGAGGGTAAAGCCATTGACGCCATTACCTGTGGTAAGGACCATCGTGGTGGAAGGGCCATAGACACAAAAGCCTGCACAGACTTGCTCAGTGCCAGGTTGCAAAAAGTCTTTTTCGGTTGGATTCTCCACTCCTTCAGGACAACGGAGGATGGAAAAAATGGTCCCCACGCACATATTGATGTTGATATTGGAAGAACCATCCAGCGGATCAAAACAAATCAAATATTTACCTTTTGGGTACTGCGAGGCGATAGGGATAATGTCTTCATTTTCCTCGGACGCCATCGCAGCCAAATGCCCTGTCTTTCCAAGAGCGTCAATCATGATCTCATTCGAGAGGACATCCAATTTTTGTTGGACCTCGCCTTGAACGTTCTCATCGCCGACTGAGCCAAGCAGCCCTGCCAAAGCGCCCTGCTTTACTGACTGGGAAATCGCCTTGCAGGCACGGGCAACATCGCTGAGAAGCAGGGTAAGTTCTCCGGTAGCGTGGGGCAGCTTGCGCTGCTCTTCTATGATAAATTGGGTTAACGAATCACCTTGTTGCATAAAAAAACCTCCAAATAATTCACTGGCATTGACCAGTGATCTAGCTCCCTACTCCAAGCGTCAAAGCATCCTTGACTTTCACGATTTTAAGTGCGTTGGTGCCCCCGGACACGCCGGTAAGATCGCCTTTGGTTATGATGACATAATCTTCTTCACACACCGCCTTGTAATTTAATAATTCAGTGACCGTCCCTTTATTCAACACCGCATGATCTGTGGTGTCGCATTTGAAATAGAGGGGATAGACGCCGCGATACAAAGTAACCTTCCGGCAAGTCTTCAGGTGGCGGGTCATCGCATAAATAGGTATGCCAGAGCTGATGCGCGACATCCATAAAGGCGTAGCTCCGCTTTCTGTCAATGCTGCAATGGCGCGAACCGTAAAATGATTGGCCACGTACATGGTCGCCATGGCAATGGCTTCGTCCACCCTTTCAAACTGTTGATTCAGACGGTGGGTAGAGCGCCTTACCCGTGGATGCTTTTCCGCCTGCTTGCAGACTCTATCCATGGCCTTGACGGCAGCCACTGGGTATTTACCGGAAGCGGTTTCCGCAGAAAGCATCACTGCGTCGGTACCGTCAAACACTGCATTTGCCACATCCAGTACTTCCGCACGGGTCGGCAAGGGATTTTCGATCATGGATTCCATCATCTGAGTAGCGGTAATCACCACCCGATCCAAATCCCTGGCCTTCTGAATCAATTCTTTCTGCACTTGGGGCAGGAGAGCATCGCCAATTTCCACGCCTAAATCACCGCGTGCTACCATGATGACATCAGAAGCCTTGATAATTTCTTCCATCACGTCCGGTACAACTGCTTCGGCGCGTTCGATCTTGGCGACAATCCCGGCCTCGCCGCCAGCTTCCTGCAGCAAGCGGCGCGCCAGATGAATATCCTCGGCACAACGGGGGAAGGAAACCGCCAAATAATCGGCATCGATTTCCACCGCGGTTTTGATATCTTCGCGGTCCTTGTCGGTCAAGGCACTCGCGGACAACCCTCCGCCTTGTTTATTGATACCCTTGTTATCGGACAGAGCACCGCCCACCAGGACCTTGCATTCCACCCGGCCACCAGCGATGTCTTCCACCTCCAACACAATGCGGCCATCATCCAGCAACAAGACGCTGCCTGGCTCAACATCCTTGGGAAGGTCTGGATAGACAATCCCCACTTGGGTTTCATCGCCTTCATCTAGCGGCAAATTTGCGTCCAATGCAAATTTATCACCAGGATGAAGTTCAACCTTCCCCCCTTTAAAACGCGCAATACGGATTTTCGGCCCCTGCAAATCCGCCAAAATACCCACATGCCGGTTGAGTTTTTGGGAAATCTCCCGCACCAAATGGGCGCGGCGGCGATGATCATCTGCTGTCCCGTGTGAAAAGTTCAGGCGCACCACATCGGCGCCGGCTATCAACAACTCCTCCAACACGGAAGCATCGTCGGTCGCCGGACCGATGGTGGCTACAATTTTGGTTCGTCTAGGAAAAAAAAGCTCAGCCATATTGATTATTTTGCCTGCATCATGGCTTGGGTGGTATCCAGCATCCGGTTGGAAAACCCCCATTCGTTATCATACCAGGCCAGAACCTTGACTTGCGTGTCTTCAATCACCTTGGTCAAAGAAGCTTCGTAAATGGAAGAATGGGGATTGTGGTTAAAATCCATCGACACCAGAGGCTCATGATTAACCGCCAAGATTCCTTTCAACTCACCTTGGGAGGCTTCCGTCAAGATGGCATCGATCTCGTCCTTGCTTGTTTCCCGGGCTGCTTCGAAAGTCAGATCCACCAATGACACATTGATGGTGGGAACACGAACGGCAAAACCGTCGAATTTACCCACCAACTCCGGCAAAACCAACCCCACGGCCGCGGCTGCGCCGGTTTTGGTGGGGATCATGGATTGGGTCGCGGAACGGGCGCGGCGCAAGTCGCTGTGATAAACGTCAATCAGCACTTGATCGTTGGTATACGAATGAATGGTTGTCATCAACCCCCGCTTGACGCCGATCTTCTCGCTGAGCGGCTTGACCAGGGGGGCAAGGCAGTTAGTGGTGCAGGAAGCGTTGGATACCACGGTATCGCTTGCCTTAAGCACATGATGATTGACGCCATAGACGATGGTCGCATCCACATCCTTGCCGCCCGGCGCGGAAATCAGCACTTTTTTCGCCCCCCCCTGCAAGTGCGCGGAAGCTTTTTCCTTGGAGGTAAAAAGGCCGGTACATTCAAGCACCACATCCACACCCATTTCGCCCCAGGGCAGTTTGGCGGGATCGCGCTCGGACAAGACCCGGATCCGGTCGCCATTGACAACCATCGAATCCCCGTCCACGACGACTTCTCCCGGGAAGCGCCCGTGCACCGTATCGTAACGGGTCAAATGGGCATTGGTTTCAGCATTTCCCAAATCATTGATGGCGACAATATCAAATTCACTGGCCCGGTCCGATTCAAATAGAGCACGAAGCACATTCCGTCCGATCCGGCCATACCCATTGATAGCTATTTTAATTGCCATAGATTTGTCTCTCCCAAAGTTGCCTAAAAGCCTTGCTACACCCCAACCTCATCTCTCGTTAGATGCTGATGGAAAGCGAAGAATTTATGTTATTAATCTTGGAACTATACCAAAGAGCCAGGAGGCCAGTCCAGTGCGGAAAGGTTTGGGGAAGTGGGGTCATATGCCTCAACAAAGCATATAACTATATGATATGTTTGCAAATATTAGAGATCACCGTATTGATTATTTGGTTCTCTTCAGAGTCGAACCACTGCGCTTCTTGGTATCTTCGCAACCAGGTAAATTGCCGCTTTGCCAGCTGGCGGGTAGCGATAATGGCTTTGCTTATCATGGTTTCACGATCCATTTCACCCGCCAAATAGGACCAGATCTGCCGGTATCCCACACATCGCATGGCGGGCAGATTTTGATGCATATCCTTCCGCCGGTAAAGCTCTCGTACCTCCTCGACAAACCCCTGCTCCAGCATTTTATAAAAACGCCGTTCAATACGCCGATGCAGCATGGCCCGGTCCTTTGGGGCCACCACCAACGGGATTTTTGGATAAGGAAATGACGTTTTCCGGTTGTCCTCTATCCAATCGGTCAACGGCTTGCCCGAAACTCTGTAAACTTCCAGCGCCCTCTGTATCCGTTGGGTATCGTTGGGATGAATTCGGGCGGCGGATTGGGGGTCTATTTCCGCCAATTTTTGATGCATCACCCGCCAACCCAGCCGCCTTGCCTCCAGATCAATTTCAGCACGGACCTGAGTATCTGCAACAGGCAACTGCGCCAATCCATTCAATAACCCATGGAAATACAGCATGGTGCCGCCGGCTAAAATGGGTAATTTCCCGCTTTGGCGAATTTGCTCGATAAGTTTGATGGCTTGGTGGCGGAATTGCCCGGCGGAAAAACTTTGAACCGGATCGAGAATATCAATCAAATGATGGGGAATTTGAGCCCGAATCTCCAAAGACGGCTTGGCGGTGCCGATATCCATACCGCGGTAGACCAAACTGGAATCGACACTGATGATTTCGCCGTCAAAATGGCTGGCCAGGGCCACCGCCAATTCGGTTTTACCCGAAGCGGTCGGCCCCATCAACAAAACGACAGGTAGCTGGTCAGCCATCAACGGCCGCGATTGAAAAAACCATCCAAGGTTTTGAAGTCCAATTCAACCCAGGTAGGGCGCCCATGGTTACAGCGCCCACTGCGTTCAGTCTGTTCGATTTGCCGTAGCAGCGCATTCATCTCCTCGATGGTCAGCCGCCGTCCGGCCCGGACGGAATAATGGCAAGCCCGGGTGGCCAATTTCTCCAGTACCGCAGTGTCGATCCGGTCAGATGCTTCCATTTGCGCCAGCTCCGACAGCATATCCTTGACCAGCGCCGCCATATCGGCTTTGGCCAAAAGCGCCGGCACTTCCCGGATGACCAAGCTTTCGGGGCCAAGAATATCTGTGACAAACCCCATTTCCAATAGCTTATCTGAATATTCTTCCGCCAACGCCGATTCCCGGGGAGAAACCGATACCGTCAACGGCAGTAACAATGGTTGACGAATTACCATGCCTTCCGCCATTTGCCGTTTGAGCTTTTCATACACGATACGCTCGTGGGCAGCGTGGGTATCCACCAATATCAAGCCGTTTTCCGATTGCGCCAGAATATAAATATCGTGCAGGTGGGCGATGGCATAACCCAAAGGCGGGGATTGTTCTGCTTGTTGCGCTTCGCTTGGCGCAGCAGAGGCAGCCGGGAAATCCGTCCCACGCAACTCCCGGTAGAACGCGATGCTTTCATTCACCTGCGAAGGGGGTTTAGAAGGTGGGCGTTCGTATTGCCGGCTGGAAACGCGGCTCTCTTGAATATTATGCCGGTGCTCGACTTGAGTTGGAATTTGCAATGACAACGGATCAGGCGCGGAAAAACGGGTTTCCGCCAATGCCCGTTCCAAGGACCGGGCAATAAAGTCATGAATGCTCCGGCTCTCGCGGAACCGCACTTCCAGCTTGGCCGGATGAGCGTTGACATCGACCAATTCAGGGGCCATCTGTAAATACAGTACCGCCGCCGGCTGCCGGTTGTGGGGGAGCACATCGCGATAAGCATGGCGCAACGCATGATTTAGCAGCTTATCCCGCACCAACCGGCCATTGATATACCAAAATTGCATGTCCGCTTGGCTCCGGGTGAAGCTGGGTTGAGCAATCCAACCTTTGAGTATCAGATCGCCGGCGGAAAATTCCACCGCCAGCGCGTGCTCCATAAAGTCCTTCCCTACAACCGCAGCAACGCGGGACTCGCGCCCGGTTTTATCCCTTGCGGGCTGGAACTGTCGGATCAGGCGTTGATTGTGAAAAAGGCTAAAACCCACCTCAAAACGGCTCAAAGCCATTCTTTCGACATAGGTTTGGATATGTCCGAACTCCGTTTTTTCCGTACGCAGGAATTTGCGCCGGGCGGGAATGTTATAGAACAAATCGGTCACTTCCACCGTGGTCCCCACTGGATGGGCAGCGGGGGCCAATTCCGGCGAATCGGATGCGGCCTGCAAACGCCATCCGGTGGTGCTTTCTCCAGTGCGGGAAGTGATTACCAAGCGGGCCACGGAAGCAATGCTGGGAAGCGCTTCCCCCCGGAAACCCAGGCTTTGGACAGCAAGCAAATCTTCCTGGGAAGAAATCTTGCTGGTAGCGTGGCGGGCCACCGCCACAGGCAAATCTTTTTTGTCAATTCCCTGGCCGTCATCACGCACCTTGATAGCGCTGATTCCGCCCTTTTCAGCCGAAACCTCAATTTGGCCGGCGCCAGCATCAAGGCTGTTCTCCACCAATTCTTTGACAACGGAAGCCGGACGTTCGACGACTTCACCCGCCGCAATTTGGTTGATTAACTGCGGCGGTAACAGGCGAATACGGCTCATCCCTCCAAGGGAATCCGCAAGACTTGTCCAGGATGGATCCGGGTATGGGACAAGGAATTATAGGACATTATGCGTTTCATACTGACACCATAGCGATGGGCGATTCCAGACAGAGTCTCTCCGCGGGCGATCACATGCCGGCGCTCCGCCGCCAAGATGGTACCCGTTGGGGCCTCGCGGGCGAAGTAGTCCTCGATGCCACGGAAAATCGCCTTGGCCAAAAACCATTGATGTTTTGAGCTGCGCAGGCGCTGTTCTTCTTTTGGATTGGTAATAAAGGCGGTTTCCACGAGCACCGAAGGAATGTCCGGTGATTTTAGCACCATAAAGCCTGCCTGCTGCACCTTTCTCGAATGAACTTTCCCTACCTGTTTCAGTTCCTGCAAAATTTCCCGGGCAATTTGCTGACTGGCTTCCCTGGTGGCGGTTTGGGAGAGATCCAAAAGCACCCGCGCCAGGGTTCCATCCTTATCGCGCAAACTCACGCCGCCCACTAAATCCGAGCGGTTTTCCCGGCGGGCCAGCCAACGGGCAAACTCGCTCGACGCTCCACGTTCAGACAGGGTAAATACCGAAGCTCCCCTGGCCCGCGCGTGTCTGAAAGCATCGGCATGGAGGGAAACGAACAAATCGGCCTTGGCCTGACGGGCCAACTCCATCCTTTTCCGCAAGCCGATGTAATAGTCCCCCTTCCGGATCAAAACCGCTTTCATGCCTTTTTTTTCATTGATCAGTTTGGCCAGCTTGCGGGCCAACGCCAAAACCACATCTTTTTCCCGGGTGCCCCGGTAACCGATTGCACCGGAATCTTCCCCGCCGTGGCCGGCATCAATGGCGACAACGACCTCCCGCAGACGAGAAGCCTGAATCTGAGTTTTTTCGGCCACCTTTGGCTTGGCCTTTGAATGATGGACCGTTGCTTTTTTAGCAAACAAATCCACTACCAAGCGGTGGCCATAGCGCGCATTGGGCGCCAGGGAAAAGATTTTTGGCTTAACCTCGGCTTTCAGATCCAAAACCAAACGCAATACCCCGGGTTTGGGTTTACCGGCGCGAACCCTGCGCAAAAAGCGAAGATTTTTGCCCGGCTGGGAAATGGCTGACCTCAAACGGGCCCGAGGTAAGTCAATCACCAGGCGCCGGGGCTTATCTAAAGTGAAGACCTTCGGCTTGACAGGTCCCGAACTGTCGAAAACCAGGCGGGTATTATCAGGCGCTTGCCAATAACGAACCCCCAGTATTTCGACTGGCCAAACGACCGAGGAAAAAATCAGCAACAAAAAAACGGTAATGGCCCTGCACATCATGGCCGGACTCCTAAAGACATCGAGGAAACGCTCATTTGGATTATAGATCAAATTTCACATTATTTGGCGGGAAGCAAAAATTTGTGGCATAAACTTAACAAGCAGGTACTTGTTCAATTGAGCAGCTTCAAATAAAATGCTGATTTCATGGGTCTTCTATTCAAGATTACTCGTTGGCTTCAAGAGGCATACAAGCAGAAATCAATAGAAAAATAACCTTACCTTCCCCGCTTTGTATTTTACTTAGCACTTTAGCTTGTGCCAAAGCAACCATAAAAGGTAGAGTATCCAAATGCTACTGGGCAGTCATGGGGCTGCCTTTTTTGTTGATAACTGTTTTATTGCCGACAACCACGATTTGAGAAAAAATGGCTAGCGCAATTATGCCAACCTATGCCCGCTTGCCGGTGACCTTTGCCCGGGGTGAAGGCGCCTGGCTATGGGATGACCGGAACAACCGCTATCTGGATGCGATATCGGGTATCGCCGTTTGCAGCCTGGGCCACGCTCACCCGGCCTTGACCGAAATTTTGCACGAACAAGCACAACGCTTGTGGCATACCTCCAATCTGTATCGAATTGAACAACAAGAAGCCTTGGCCAGCGAATTAACCCGGTTGAGTGGGATGACGCAAGCGTTTTTCTGCAATTCCGGCGCCGAAGCCAACGAGGCTGCCATTAAAATCGCCCGCGCTTACGGCCATCAAAAAGGCATCGAAAAGCCGTTGATCGTCGTCATGGACGACAGTTTCCACGGCCGCACTTTGGCCACTTTGAGCGCCACCGGCAATAGCAAAGTGCATCAAGGCTTTGAACCG
>JALSQY010000131.1 GCA_026985035.1 Methylothermaceae bacterium | reverse complement strand
ATAAAAACAACGTGATTTACAACATCGACCCCCACGATGATTCCAAACGCTTGCTCATCGCCAGAAATTTTGTGGAAAATGCAGGTCACGCCCACGGTATTATCATCTCCCGGCGGGTCAACGATTCCACCATAGGACAAAATTTAACCATTGGTAATGCCGGCAGCGGGATCATGACCGACCGCAGCAGCGTCCGCACCCTCATTATCGGCAACATATCCCTGGCCAATCAGGGCAATGGCATTGCTCTCAGTGAAAGCGACCACGCCTTCATTCAAGCCAACATAACCGCTTACAATCAAGGAAACGGAATATTTATCCGCAATAGCTGCGATATTGCCATGCAAGAAAACCTCCTTCTCCATAATGGCAAATACGGTGGAGAAGTTGCCGCCATCAGCCTGGCCTACGATAAATCCCGCGATCTCGTTGCCGACCCCTATCACCAGGCGGCAGAAGGTTTTTTTAGCGCCAACACCTTTGACAATAATTACCTTGCGGCGGCCGCCGCCAAAGGATCCCCTGAAGTGCTGCTGCGCAAAAACAAGTTCCTAAATTCCGCGCCCCGTTATTTTTCCGGCGATCTTGAACCCTACACCCACCAAATCCTGCAAGACAATCAGGATACCGGCTTTCAGTTCAAAGGTGAGCATGGATGCTGACAAACGCCCGTACACTTCTCCTGCTGCTATTTTTCTTCCTGGCCACCACTGCCTCGGCGGCCGAATCGGCGGCGGCCATGCTGGCGAAAAAAGAAGAAATACTCCAACAACTGGCAGAAGAAGGTGTCTGGGAAGCCAATCACGTTTTGGGGCGCTTCTATGAATTCAATGAGGAGAGAAATCCCCGGTTCCTGTCCAAAGCCCGCCTTTATTATTCGCGATCCGCCCAACAGGGGCACAGCAAATCCTTATATTGGCTGGGGCACTATCTGCTCGGGCAGCAAAATCTCAACAAACGCTTGGAAGGGTTGGTATCGCTGTGTGAAAGCGCCATTTTGGGGGAAAGAAGAGCGCAGGTGGATTTGGTGATGATTCCCCGTTTTTATGGAAATCTCACACCAAAAGAGATAGAAAAGCAATGCACGATTGCCCGACAGCGTTTAAAATCCGGCAACCCCATTGATTGCCACATCGCTGACTGTGGCGGCGAATCAGCCTCCAGTTCTCTTCCCCTCTGCCCCCATTGCGCGGAAAAGGCAGCCCGGTTTGAGCTTGCCTGGCAAAATTCCGGCGCTCCCTCAATGGATCGCTTTTTCCGGCGGCGAATCCAGTATTTTTCCTTGATTACACCAGATCAAATCAAACGCTACCGCCAGGCAATTTTCATCGATAACCAGCGCATTGATATTCTCAACCGACAAAAAGCCGCCAAACATCCGGCGAAAGCACAACTGGCCCAACAACAAATCAACAAACAGCTTGTTCAAGAAGATTTGGCCAGGGATTTGGCGCGCCTGAAACCAAAGATCCAAGCCTTGTTGGACAAAATTAATCAACACCGGACACCTGAATCCAGGCTTTCCATTGAGCAAGTATCAGAACAACTAGAAAAACGACTTACCTCAAAATAATGACAAGAATCTTCGCTACTCTTTTGTTGGCATCAGCGGCCACAGTGGCTTTTGCCTTTGAACCTCCACCCAACCACAAAGCCCGCTACTATTTATCTCTCCGGGGGGTGCAGGGCCAGGGGCTGGACCGGCTGGACAGGGGCCGCCCCGAGGAAAACGAAGGCCGGGTCCGGGCAGGGCTGCGCTATTGGCGCAAACTGGGAGAACGCTGGAAGCTGAACAGTGATCTACGTCTGGTCTATCTCTATCAAAAGTTAAAGAATCTCCGCGGCCTGCCCGGACAGAGCACTGCCAACGATATCTATTTTGAAGCCCGCCAGCTATACCTGGAAGCCCCCTATGTCTGGGATGATCTGCCCCTTGGCATTTTGCTTGGCCGCAAGCAATTCCGTGATCCCCGGAGCTGGTGGTATGACAACCAGCTCGACGTGCTCCAACTGCAATTCAATACCACTCTGCTCACCGCAGAGCTGGCGTTTGGCGGGCGGGTCGTGGAAGAACGTCAGGCTGGAAGCGCGGAAGAACAAACCGGCTTGAAAGACAGCATGTTCGTGATCGGCCACATCGACCATCACTACTATTACGGGCATCACCTGGAAGGTTATCTGATATACGAAAATAGCGATGTCAAAAAAAATCAGATCGGACGCGTGGTCTCAATGAATGAAATCATCCGGCCAAAATCGGAAATGGTATGGATTGGCGCGCGCGCCCACGGCACCTGGAAGATCGACACCAGCTCTATCCGCTATTGGCTCGACGCAGGCACCGTCGTAGGACAGAACCAAAATCTCTCTTTTAAACAAGAAAAACCCGGGAAACTTCGTGTCAACGGTTTTGAAACCTTTGATGTCAATGGCGGCATCGGGTTTGACATCGGCGCCGCTTGGTTCTTCCACAATGAAACCATCGGACTGGCATTCGACTATGCCCTTGGCACCGGCAAAGGCAATGATAATCTTTACCTGCAACCCTCCATCGCCAATAACAAAGGCCGGTTATTCGGCACCATTCGGTACCGCTATTACGGTGAATTTCTCAACCCTAATTTATCCAATCTACAAATCATCAGCGGTTTTGCCGGGATAAAACTCGCCGAACAAATCTGGCTGGAAGCCGCATATCATCACTATCGCCAACTCAATCCGGAAAACCGGCTGCGCGCGGCAAGATTATCCATCGCCCCCAACGGCAAGGATGAACACATCGGCGATGCGGTGGACCTTGTCATCGGCGGCAGATGGGGAGAACGGGCCAAGTTGCAGTTTGTCGCCAGTGGCTTTCGTGGCGGTGAAGCCTATCGAGATCAACTTTCCTCCCGCTATGCCTATCGTCTCACTACCACCGTGACTTTCTATTGGTAATTTCAAGCTCATGACAGCGATCCGAAACTGCCTGCTCTTTTCCTGTTTTCTCTTGGTTTGTGGCTGTGCAGACCTTAGAACCGCCAAACTTGCCTATGAACAGGGCAACTATGAGGCCGCCGAACAACATTGGCATACTCTGGCCGAGCGGGGCTTCCCCAGAGCCAAATACGGCATGGGGTTATTGGCGGAAAAAGTCAAACAAGCCCCCGAACAGGCCATTGACTTTTATTTGGAAGCCTACAACCGGGGTTATCTGCCAGCGGCTGCTTCCATTGGACGCTATTATTTCAATCGGGGCGAATGGGAAAAGGCCCGCCATTGGCTGGAAAAAGCCAAACAACAAGGCAACCTGAGCGCCAGACTATTGTTGGCAGACATGCAGCTTCAAGGACTCGGCATGGCACCGGCCCCCAAAGCGGCCCTGGCTACTTACCGGGAACTCGCAGAGGCAGGCATTGCCGGCGCCAGTAAAAGACTGGCCAAACTGTATGAGCAAGGGCAGTGGGTATCACAAAATCCCGCCAAAGCTTTTCAATACTACCAACAAGCTTTGACCCAAGGAGACCCGACCGCCGAATTGGCTTTGGCCCGTTTGTACGCGGAAGGCTTCGGCGTCGATCAAAACATAGCCAAGGCCATGAATATTTACCGCCACCATGCCCAACAAGGCAACTTGAATGCCGCTTATGCCTTGGCCCGCCTGTTGGAACAGTCCACCGAACCCGCGCCTCCGCCGGAAGAAGCCATTCGCTGGTACCAAACGGCAGCGGAGAAGGGTCATCTCCAAGCCCGCTTGAAATGGGCCGAGCTTCTTCTGAAGGGAAAAGGGATCCCTCAAGATCTCCAAAAAGCCATCGGCGTGCTGGAGCAATTATCCGGGCAAGGTGTTGCCAAAGCAAGCCGCCTGCTTGGAATGGTGTATCTGAAAGGCAATGGCTTGGGAATAGATTTTCAAAAGGCTCGCCGTTATCTCGAACT
>JALSQY010000130.1 GCA_026985035.1 Methylothermaceae bacterium | reverse complement strand
GGCCGCTTCAACTCATATAGTCATGAAGTGGTGGATGACGGCTGGGGTGACTATGACGATCCCGAACCGCTTCGCACCGAAGTCACGCTCGAATCTCCACGCACCGTCATCGCCCGCAACCAGTCACCGGATATTCCTTTTGAACAATCGATCAATGCCTACCGGGGATGCGAGCATGGCTGCATCTATTGCTATGCCCGCCCCACACATGCTTATCTTGGTTTGTCCCCAGGGCTGGATTTTGAATCCAAATTGACCGCCAAGCCCGATGCCGCCATTTTACTGCGCCGGGAATTGCAAAAGCCCGGCTATCGCTGTTCCCCCATCGCCCTGGGTGCGAACACAGATCCTTATCAACCCATCGAACGGCAATACAAGATCACCCGCCAGATTCTGGAAGTTCTTCATGAATTCAACCACCCTTGCACCATCACTACCAAATCCGCCCTGGTGGAACGAGATATTGATTTACTGATTTCCATGGCAGAAAAACACTTGGTTCAGGTCAACCTGTCCATCACCACCCTGCAACCTGGCATTGCCCGCAAGCTGGAGCCTCGCGCCAGCGCCCCTCATCGCCGGTTGCAAGCCATTGCCAACCTGTGTCAGGCCGGGATTCCGGTCAATGTCATGGTCGCTCCTGTGATTCCCGTGCTCACCGACCCGGAATTGGAATCCATTTTGGAGACCGCCAGTTTTGAAGGCGCCCATTCGGCCGCTTACATGCTGATCCGCCTGCCCCTGGAAATTGCCGGCTTATTTGAAGAGTGGCTCCGCGCCCATTTCCCGGATAAAGCCGACCATGTACTCAACCGCATCCGCGACACCCGGGGCGGCCGCGCCAATGATCCCCGCTTCGGCCACAGGATCCGGGGCGAAGGCATTTTTGCCGAACTGATCGGCAAACGCTTTCGTCTTGCCGCCCGCAAATACAAACTTGACCAATCAGGGGCTGCTCTCGATTGCAGCCGTTTTCGTGGGCAGCCTGAGCAAATGACGTTGTTTTGAACGCTTAGCTCTCATACCGGCGTTACGGCTAATGCCAACCCAATCAACCCACTCAATTGCAACCACTTTCGGGGACCCCTGAGCAAATGGCGTTGCCTTGAATTCTAATTTGCCTTTCCATTGACTTGACCTCCCCCTGTCGGGGACAATGCACCATTTTGAAACCCAACCGAATGGTATTCAATTGCCAATGAACACGGATAAGGATGTCATTGTTAGCATTCGCGGGCTGGTCTTTTCCCGAGGCCACAGGCGGATCTTCGACGGCGTGGATATGGATATCCGGCGCGGTTCGGTGACTGCCATCATGGGACCCAGTGGCACCGGCAAGACCACTCTGCTCAAATTGATCGGCGGCCAGTTACGGCCGCAAGAAGGAACGATTTATGTGGACGGCAAGGAAGTACCCCGGCTGTCCCGGGGACAACTGTACGAATTGCGCAAGCGGATGGGAATGCTGTTTCAAACCGGCGCTTTGCTCACCGACTTGAATGTTTTCGAAAATG
>JALSQY010000129.1 GCA_026985035.1 Methylothermaceae bacterium | reverse complement strand
AAAATATGTTCACGTGGATCAAGATGCAGTCACGGTCAACATGGAGCAGGATGATGACCGTGAAATCCTTGAAGTCAATATTGTCTTGTCCGAAGACAATCTGGAAGAATCCGGAGAGGCGGTGTAATAGAGATGCTTTTTAACAATTGATTTAAGAATGGGAGAAGCAAATGGCAAGTCCACAAAAAAAGCCGGTGCCAAAACCTCAGAAAAAATCGCCTGCAACCAAGATTGAAGTGAAAACCGCAACTTTGTCGAAGGGAGAGGAAATCGGCGAAGCGGCAGGCAAGGTCTGGCAATGTATCAACAAATTAGGTGAGGTATCGCCTTCAAAGCTTGCTTCGGAAACCGGTTTGAGTACGAAAGAAGTCCAGAGGGCAATAGGCTGGCTTGCACGCGAGGGAAAGCTTATCATTGAGAGTGACGGACGCACTGAAGTTTTCAGACTCTCATAAAACTTCGGGACGCTCCGTAACAGTAAATTATTATGACAACAGGAGGAGCGGTTATGTGGAAAAAAATCAGTTTAGCGATTGCGTGTAGTGCATGTTTGGTAAGTGCTTCTGTTTGGGCAGCCGGTGATGAGGGCACGAAAGACACGGGAGGTGTCCGTATCAAAATCCGGCCAGCCAAGCCCGCTCAAGGGGGAATGGGTGGTCCCGGCATGGGCGGCCAAGGTATGGGCGGAATGAATATGCAAGGCGGTGGTGGCGGGATGGCCATGCCCGCTGGCGGTATGATGATGCAAATGCACCAAAAAACCATGGAGCGGTTGCAAGCTATTGAAACCAAGGTGGATCATCTGGCCAATGAGCTGGATCATATTTTGGAAGAGCGGGAAAGAAAACACGAGGAAAAAAAAGAGAAGAAAGCTGAGAAGCATAAGCAGCTGATGGACCGGTTGGCAACATTAGAATCAAAACTTTCCCATTTAAGTGAAGAAATCGATCATATGTACAAGGAACAGGAAAAAGAATCCCATGAACTCCTGGAAAAGCTGGGACAGAAAATAGAACACATTCTGAAAGAGCAAGAACAAGAAACCCATAAATAAAAAAGCTTTTTAAACGATTTCTAACGCCCCGGCAATACGGGGCGTTTTTGTTTCTGCCGGTTTCCTTCTACAATCTTTCCCAGACTCAACAGTTGGGGAGAGTGTTATCTTCAAAAATTTGTTTGTTCGCCAATTTTTGTCTAGTTGCCTTGATCTGGCGCCTGTCATGGTAGTGGTCATTGGCTTTCAATTGGCAGTGATTCGTCAGCCGTTACCCAATGCCTTGGAAATGGTGAGCGGTACTTTGATGATTGTCCTGGGGTTGACTTTGTTTGTGCAGGGATTGGAGCAAGCTTTGTTCCCGCTCGGCGAATCCATGGCTTATGCTTTTGCCCGCAAGGGCAGTCTTCCATGGCTGCTCGCTTTTGCCTTTGCTTTAGGTTTTTCGACCACGGTAGCCGAGCCGGCGTTGATCGCGGTGGCGGATAAGGCGTCGGAAGTTGCGGCTTTGGGAGGAATGATTAGAGACAGCGAATCCAGCCGCCACCATTATGCCCTGGGATTACGTCTGACAGTCGCGCTGGGGGTGGGTTTTGCCATTGTCATCGGCGTTATTCGTATTATTAAAGGATGGCCCCTTCATTATTTGATGATTCTGGGTTATGTCGGTGTTGTTATTATGACGGTTTTTGCTCCCCCTGAAATTATTGGGGTGGCGTATGATTCCGGCGGCGTTACCACCTCCACCATTACCGTCCCGCTGGTGACGGCATTGGGGGTGGGACTGGCCAGTGCAATCAAGGGGCGCAATCCCGTGGTGGACGGATTTGGCTTGATTGCGTTTGCCTCGCTGACGCCCATGATTTTTGTCATGATTTATGGCCTGATTTTGTGATGAAAACGTTATGGATTTTGTGGCAATCATTCCGGGATATTTTGCCCATTGCCGCCACGATTGCGGTATTTCAGGTGCTGGTCATCCGCCGTCCCATTGCCAATCTTGGACGCTTGTTGGCGGGATTTATTTATGTTGTGTTGGGAATGGCGCTGTTTCTGCAAGGACTGGACATGGCATTATTCCCTTTGGGGGAACTGATGGCCACTCAATTGACCAGTGGGGATTTTATACCTGCCCAAAACGCTGATGCGGGGGATTACATTTGGGTTTATTTGTTTGCCGCCAGCATCGGTTTTGCCACCACCTTGGCAGAACCGTCGTTGCTTGCGGTGGCTATCAAGGCCCAAGAGATTTCCGGGGGCGGCATCAATGCCTGGGGCTTGCGCCTGGCAGTGTCGGTAGGTGTCGCTTTTGGAATTGCCTTGGGAACTTACCGTATTGTTAGTGGCGATCCATTGTATCTGTACATTGTCACAGGTTATGTCATTGTGATTATCCAAACGCTATTTGCCCCGAAGATAATCATAGGATTGGCGTATGATTCCGGCGGCGTAACCACTTCCACCGTGACGGTACCCCTGGTGACTGCCCTGGGGTTGGGGTTGGCATCATCCGTGCCTGGCCGTAATGTGTTATTGGATGGTTTTGGTTTGATAGCTTTTGCCAGCTTGTTTCCCATTGTGGCAGTGTTAGGTTACGCCCAGTTTGCCGCTTGGATTGGAAAAGATGAGGAATAGAAAAAAATGCGTTTCAAATTGATTGTTGTTTTTGTGGAAGATGATAAAACCGATTTGGTATTGAAAACCGCCCGCGAATATGGCGCAACGGGTGCGACCGTCATCACCAATGCCCGGGGGGAAGGCATGCGCCGGCCAAAAACCTTTTTGGGGTTGACGTTGGAAACGCAACGGGATGTGGTGTTGATGTTGGTGGAAGAACATTTGAGCCGGGCGATTTTAGAAGCAATTGCCAAAGTAGCCGAATTCGATGTTTCTCCCGGTACGGGTATCGCTTTTCAGATCGATGTGGAGGATGCCGTGGGGGTGCGCCACCAAGTTGAAAAATTGACGCCGCTGATCGAGGAGGAAATTTGAAATGAGGGACAGAAGAAAACCATTGATCCGGGTACGGGATATCATGCGTACCGATTTTGGCACGATTGAAGGGATTGCGACGGTTGATGAGGCGCTGCGGAAAATGAAGTCACTGAAAACTTCGGTGCTGGTGGTGGAGAAACGCCATGCCGATGACGAATACGGGCTCATCACTTCCGGTGATATCGCCCGCCATGTCTTGGCCAAGGACCGTTCTCCAGATCGGGTCAATGTCTATGAAATCATGTTGAAACCGGTCATCTCTGTCCACCCTGACATGGATATCCGCTATTGCTCCCGGCTCTTCGCCCGTTACGATTTGGTGCGGGCGCCGGTCATCGAGGAATGCATGGTTATTGGCATGGTCAGCCCCAATGCCTTGGTGCTGGACGGGCTGTATCAACTCCTCTGATCGTTCAATCTTCCTTCAGCCGGACCGCCAGGACATCGCATTTGGCGTGCAGGATAACGCTGGAAGCGGTTGAGCCGAGCAGCACGCCGAGGCCGCGGCGGCTATGGGAGCCCAAAACGATCAGGTCGATATTTTCTTCTTCCGCCACCCGGACAATCTCCAGCTTGGGGCTGCCTACTTCCACCCAACGCCGGTTTTCCTCGATGCCCAGCTTTTCCCCGATTTTATCCAGCTTTTCCTTGGCGGCGGCAATCAATTGTTCCGTGATATTGACATCAAAAGGGATGATAGGGCCGTAGATAGAATCGGTGACCGGCAGATTATCGACCGCATGAAGCACACTCAATTGAGCCTCATAGCGATCCGCTAAATCCTTGGCCCGCTCGGCCACCAATTCACCGTGTTCAGAAAAATCGGCAGCCAACAATATATGTCGATAAGGTTTCATGGTCGCACTCCTGATCACTATTGAATAAGACTGATCATAACAAAAAGGGGATGATTTTTTGCGTTTTGGTTCGCTGGTTAATGGAGGAATGATAATCC
>JALSQY010000128.1 GCA_026985035.1 Methylothermaceae bacterium | reverse complement strand
ATTCCATTCGAAAAGCCGTCTTGTTGCTTACCGTAGCGGTGCTTCCGCGCGCGATATTCGCGTTCAATATCAGTGCCACCATGGAAGCCAAGTTTCAGGTGGATAACCGTTTCACCGTAAACCCTCGTATCTTGGGTGAACTATGGGGTGATGCCCGCCTGATTTCCCTGAAACAGGACTGGCAAATGAAGGTGTCCGCCGCCCAGCGGATCAGCAGCCTGGCCAACGACAGTCAGGGGAAGCTCTATCAAGCATTCGTGGAAAAGCACCTCCGGTTTCTCGACAGCCATCTGCGGCTGGGGCGGTTCCAGCGCACCGACGTCAGCGGCCTCTATACGTTGGACGGTGCCCAATTGGATTACCGCCTGGCTGGCTGGTATTGGCAATTCTACGGCGGCAGTCCCCATCGGATCGATCATGTCCAATCGGCCGATGGCGATTACGTCTTCGGCCTCGCCGGTGAATACCGGCAGGACTTGCATTGGCAGTGGGGTTGGCTCGCCTTTTCCGGATTTACCTTCCGCACTGGCTTTCAGCAATTCAAAAACAGCCGTCTTTCCCGCCGCTTGCGGGGCGGCGCGAACTACACCGGCAAGCTGGCTGGCCGTCCTTTCGAAACAGGGCTCAATGCCGTTTACCGGTTCGACCGGAGGAACTTTGAAGATGTATTTTTCAACTTTCGCCTGGATGTGACCGATAGTCTCAGATTCCGCAGCAACTATGAATACTACCGGCCAAAACCCCCCTTCCCCTCTTTCCGGGAACGGTTTGTCAGTGCCTATGCCTTGGGTGAACAAAGTCTGTTCCGGGCGGAATTGCATCACCGGCCCGCGCGCACCTGGCACTATTTTATCGGCGGACAAAGAGCCACCAAGGCGGACGGCAAGGATGGCCATGGTATCCGCGCCGGCGGCGATCTGGCTCTGCCCGGAGATATCCGGGTCAATATACTTTATGATTTTCTGCAACTGGAAAAAGAGCGGGCTCACAGTGCTTACGGCGGCATTGCCCAGACGCTCAATTCCCGGCTGGAATGGCACCTGAACGCCGCCTTGCGCCGGGAAGAGAAATTGCTCTACGGGATCAATTGGGCCCGGGGAGCGGAAATCGGCGGCCGTTATATGCTCGATTACAGTAAAGTGATCATTCTGAGCTTTTCCTATATCGCCAACAGCCGGCGCCGGGATGATTACGTGGGCGCTTTGCGATTCATTTATTACTTCGACCGTTTCGTCCCCAAGCAATGAAAGCCTTGACCGCCTGCCTGCTCCTGATGACACTATGGCCCGCCTTTGCCGGTGACACGCCCGAGAACCCGTCCCAAACAGTGGTACCGGCCCCCGGCGGGGAAACACCCCCAACCTCCCCCCGGGAGCTTGATGACGGCCACCCGGACCGTCAATATTCCCGACCGGCCAGGCCCTACATCACGAAAAAAAATGCCTCTGCCGGGGCAACTCCTGAAGATAAGAAAAAAACCTGGTGGGAAAAGCGGGAAGAAAGAAAACCAGACATTTATTTTCCCCACAACGTCCACATGGACATCATGAAGCAGGAAGGGGATATGTGCATGCTGTGCCATTCCTATCAACCCACCCCGGAAACCGACCCGGAAAAACTGCGGGCCATGACCGAAGTGCTCAACGAACCCCTCAAGGCCGTGTGCCACGACTGTCACGTGGTGGAACGCCGGGCCCCCTGGCGCTGCGATGTCTGCCACCCGGACAAAACCAAAATCTGGCCCGAGGATCACAAGTTCGGCTATATCCAGCACCACGCCGAAACCGCCCGCCGCGACGAGCGCGCGTGCCGGGAATGTCACCTGGAACTGTCCTTTTGTACCGATTGCCACTTCCGCCGGGAAATTTCCGGTATCGGTTATCACCCGTTGGGCTACATCACTCTTCACGGCATGGAAGCCCGTACCATGCCTTCCAACTGTGGCCGCTGCCACAACAACTTCTACTGTGACGACTGTCACCGGAGGCGCCGATGATACGGGTATTGCTTCTGCTGGCGGGATTGTGCGCCCAAACCGCAATGGGCGAGGTACTGCTGACAGAAAGCCACGACGGCTGGGGAAAACGGAAATGTGAAAGTTGCCATGTGCTTTCGAGGATTCACGGCGATGTTCCCCACATACGCGCCATCGCCAAGGAAAAGGGCTATCCGGTCTGCACCGGCTGTCATGGCAGCAATGGAACGGATGCAACCCGCCCCTGCCAAGTCTGCCATAACGCCACGGATTTGCCTCAATCGCCCCTTCAGACAGGTCACCGCAAACATGACTTTAATGTTGCCGGCAACCTGCCATTGAACGACAACCAGTGCGCCATTTGCCATCAGGCCTCCAACATGGACGGACAGTGGCAACTGAATATCGATTTGACCTCGTTCGGCGCGCCTTACCAGCACGAATCGGATTTCTGCCTGCGTTGCCATAACCCAAGTCAACAACAACCAGGCTTTCCGGTCAGAACCCGTTCCGCCGAAGACTCCCTCACCGGCGTTGCGAACGCCTGGACCCATATCGACAAACACGGATACCCGGCTGGATCGACGCAAGGACCCAACGCCGGACTAAGGCCGCCCTTCCATTATGGCATGGTGCTGGAATGCTCCAACTGTCACGCCATGCATGGCACCACTAATTCGAGGCTCATCATCGACAACACCCGCAAAAGCACAGCCGCGCCGCTGCGGGGCGGGGAGATACCCATTCATGTTTCCGCCGGCGGAGATTTTTCGCAATTATGCGTCAACTGCCACCAGATGCGCCAACCCAGCGGCGACGCCCTGAAAAACACGGGCAACGGCTTGTCGGGCGTGCACCTTGTCGGCACCGATTGCACCCTGTGCCATACCCACAACAAGCCGGGTTTTTTCAAAGCCCGCACCACCGATGTCTCTTTGGCCCGGGGCAAACTTTTATTGACTCCCCGGCACTTTGGCTGGAACAACCCAAATTGCCAGTCATGTCACCCTATCTCCGCCATTCACGACCGCGCCCCCCATATCCGCGGCATCGTAGTACAAAAAGGGTTCGAGACCTGCACCGGCTGTCATGGCGGCAATGGCACCGACCGGCCCCGGCGCTGCCTGATCTGTCACAATACGCAAGATCTGCCGTTTTCTCCCCAACAAACCGGAGCCCATCAGCACGATTTCAACATCGATATCGACCAGCCCCTGGAGGACCGCCATTGTCTGGTTTGTCACCAAGCCGCCGACATGGACGGCGATTGGGAACTGGCGATTGATCTGACCCGGGCCCCCGACGCCAACGGCCTGAACGAACCCTACCAGCACGAAGCGGAATTCTGCCTGCGCTGCCATAACCGCCATCATCAACAACCGGGATTTCCGGTGCGCAGCCGTGGCCTGCAAGACCCGCTCACCGCCATCGAGGATACCTGGTATCACATGGACGAACACGGTCTGGTATCGGGCAGTGGCAAACGCACCTACGCCGGATTGCGGCCGCCCTACCGCTATGGCGTCACCCTGGCCTGCACCGACTGCCACGCCATGCACGGCACCGACAATCCCAAGCATATCATCGACAACAGCACCAAAGGGGCCTTTGCCCTGCAAGGCCGGGATCTGGCGGTTCCCGTCCAGGTAATCGATCACGGCGACTACTCGCAGCTCTGTGTCCTGTGCCATGCCATGGAAAAACCCCTGGAAGACGCCCTGATCGATACCGGCAACGGCCTCTCCGGTGTCCACCGGGTGGGTGATGATTGCCGCTTGTGCCATACCCACGGGCGGGCGGCCCAGGTCGGCCTGTGATGCAGGGGAATCGCATGAACCGGTTTCCCCCTCTCCCTCCGGGAGAGGGGCCGCGGGTGAGGGAGATAAATTCCCGCTTTTGCCGGTTCGAACCCTCACCCCAACCCCTCTCCCAGAGGGAGAGGGGCTTTAATACTGGACAAAATCAACTCTCATGCCGGTTTGAACCCTCATACCAACCCTTCTCCCAGAGGGGAAG
>JALSQY010000127.1 GCA_026985035.1 Methylothermaceae bacterium | reverse complement strand
CAATGGCGCGGGCGTCGGCACGCTGGGCCTGATCAGGACAGTGATGTTTTCGATAACAGGCAAGAAAATCTTTTTCCAAGGCCTGTGCGATGAATTGCCGGGTAAGCTCCCGTGACTGAAAAATACCGTCCACATCAATGACTTCCATTTGTTCAGCCAGATAATCATATTCCGGCAGCATCAACAGCAGGGCGGTATAAGACAAATCCTCCAAGGGGTATGTGAGCAGTTGTTGAATGCCTGCCACAAGGCGGGGATCCTTGGCCGGTTGCGGTTGTCCTCCTTGTTGCAAAATCAATCGGGCGGCGAGGATTTGCCCTGCATCCCAGCGGTTGAAAGCGTCGGTGTCATGGCGCCAGAGAAAAAACCACTCTTCCAATGGACGTTCTATTTCCAATTTGACCGGCGCCGAAAATCCCCGCAGAACCGAGAGCACCGGTGGTTTGGGGATATTGATGAATTGAAAGGATTGTTCTGCTTGGTCCAACACCAATACCCGGCACGTGCCGTCGGCGGCTTGCTCGCCGGCCAATTGCAAGGGAATCTCCTTGCCATCGGGATCGAGCAGGCCCAGACGTAAGGGAATGGGCAGCGGTGCTTTGTGGGGCTGGCCCGGTGTCGGAGGGCAAGATTGCCGGCACCGGAGCGTGAGAGAATGGCCTTCCTCATCATAGCTGAGATCAACCAAAACGTTGGGCGTGCCCGCCTGGGTGTACCAAAGCAGGAACTGGGTCAGATCGGTTTGATTGGCGTCCGCCATCGCTTGCACAAAGTCCTCGCAAGTGACCGCTTGCCCGTCATGGCGTTCAAAGTAAAGGTCCATGCCCCGGCGGAAACCTTCTTCTCCCAGCAGCGTGTGGAGCAGCCGGACAACCTCGGCGCCTTTCTCGTACACCGTCATGGTATAGAAATTATTGATCTCCAGATAGGAATCGGGACGCACGGGGTGGGCCAGGGGACCTTCATCTTCGGGAAATTGGCGGGTGCGCAGAAGATTGACGTCCTCTATCCGGCGCACGGCGGGAGATCCCTCGTCGGCGCTGAATTGCTGTTCGCGAAAGACCGTGAGCCCCTCCTTCAGGCTCAATTGAAACCAGTCGCGCAGGGTGATCCTGTTGCCGGTCCAGTTGTGGAAGTATTCGTGGCCAACCACCGCCAGGATATGTTCAAAATCATCGTCGGTGGCGGTTTCGGGCCGGGCCAATATGTATTGGGTATTGAAAAGGTTGAGGCCCTTGTTTTCCATGGCCCCCATGTTGAAATGGCTGACCGCGACAATCATATAACGGTCCAGATCATACTCGCGGCCGTATTTGAGCTCATCCCAGGCCATGGCTTGCTTTAATGAGTACATGGCGTGGCTGCATTTGTCCAAATCCTGGGGTTCCACGTAGATTTCCAGGAGCACTTCGCGACCCGACCGGGTGGCAAAGGTGTCCGTGACTTTTTCCAAATCGCCAGCCACCAGGGCGAATAGGTAACTGGGTTTGGGAAAAGGATCACGCCAGACGGCATAATGTCTCCCATCTTCCAGATCCCCCTGTTCCTCCAAATTGCCATTGGCCAGCAGTACCGGGTATCGCTTTTTGTCTGCCCGCAGGGTGACGGTATAGCGGGCCATGACATCGGGCCGGTCGGGAAAGAAAGTGATCCGGCGGAAGCCTTCGGCTTCGCATTGCGTGCAGAGAATATCGCGGGAAACGTAGAGTCCTTCCAGGCGCGTGTTTTCCCGTGGGTGAATGAGCACTTCGGTTTCAAGAATAAATTGTGACGGAACTTGCGGCACAATCAGCCGGTCGTCTTCTTGCCGGTATTGTTGGTCGGTCAGTGGTTTGCCATCGAGTTTGATGGAGAGCAGCTCTAAATCTTCTCCGTTGAGTTCGAGGGGGTGATTTTCATGATCGAGTGCAGGGTTGCGCCGCAGGGTCAACCGGCTGCGAACCTGCGTTTGCATGGGATCCAGATGGAAAGTGAGTTCGGCTTCATCTACTAAAAAGGCGGGAGGGCGGTAATCTTTCAAGCGAACGGGTTTTGCTGTCACTTCACGAATCATGATCTCTCCATGCGCTGTAAGCCAATAATGTCCAGGCGGCAATAAAAGCCAAGCCGCCCAGCGGGGTGATCATTCCGAGCCAGCCGGCGCCTGTCAACGCCAACAAATATAAGCTGCCGCTGAAAAGTACAATTCCGGAAACCATTAATCTGGCGCTCCATAGCCAAGTGGATGAAGACCGGGGATAAAGGGCGATCAGGCCCAGCCCCAACCCGTGCCACATTTGGTAGGTGACGCCGGTTTGCCAAACCGTGAGCATATTGGGCGATAAAGTCGATTTCAAAGCATGGGCGCCAAATGCGCCGGTGACGACTGCCAGTCCGGCGAATATCGCGGCAAGGGAAAATAACCGGGTATTCATGGTCCTTACCCAAGCGGCGAGACGCCGAACAGTTTGGCGTGGGCGTGCAGGAAGCCGCCATACAGCGCCAGCGCCAGTACGATCCGCCACCAGCCCAGCTCGTGCCAACTCAAGTGCTGGCGCTTTTCCAGAATGGCCTGGAAGGGTATCCGCGAGGTTTTGGTGGAAAATTCCTGCCAGGCATCGCCGTACTGCTGCCCGCGTTTTTTATCTATCAAATAGGTTCCGAAGACCGCCAATACCAAAAAGGTGCCAAAGAAGACCAACGCTGCCAGGTCGCCATTGGCAAGCAAGTGTAGCAGCGCCCACAGGGCAATGCCCCAAAGCATGGGATGGCGGGTGATTTTGAGAACCCCTTCAGGTTCGATATGGGATTGTAAAGTATCTTCTTGGCCCAGGCGGGCGGGATTTTTGGTGGTGATTCCGGCGATGATGAAGAAAAACGCCAACGGCATCAAAATCACTGCCAGATATCTGAATACGGCCGGTTGTCCCCACAGGGCAATATAAGGGGCCTGGCGCCAGGCATAGACCAGCCATATTATCCCCAGCAAAGCGGCGCTGGCAAAAGCGATTCGATAAGGAATGGGGCCGATTTTGTCTAGGATTTTCTGGCGCATCGGGGTGGCGGCAATGCCGAAATGCAGCCCCAGGAAAAACAGAGAAGCCAAGGTTAATTGCAACATTATTATTTCCTCATCTGGTTTATTGTTCCTGCAACCTCGGTATCAACTCTACCAGATTACAGGGTTGGGTGCGGTAGTCCAATTGGGCTTGAATGAGATTGTCCCACGCCGTGGCGCAGGCGTTGCGTGATCCCGGCAAACAGAAAAGATAAGTGCCATTGGCAACCCCGGCGATAGCCCGGGACTGAATGGTGGAAGCGCCGATTTCCTGATAGGAAATGGTACGAAAGACTTCGCCGAAGCCGTCCAACGTTTTATCCAACAGCGGCGCCACTGCTTCTGGTGTGCCATCGCGGCCTGTCACGCCGGTGCCGCCGGTGGTCAGGACCACTTGAACCTCCGGGTTGGCGATCCAAACGGAGACGACAATGCGTATCTGGTAAATATTGTCAGGGACGATGATTTTATCGGCTACCCGGTGTCCTGCTTTTCGAATACGCTCACACAAAAGTTTGCCGGAACTGTCGGTTTCTTCGGTGCGGGTATCGGAAACCGTCAGTACCGCAATGTCGAGAGGAATGAAAGGTCGTTTGGACATGATAGGAGGATTGGCAGTTGCGAAAGGAAAGAGTATGCTACGGAAGAAATTTCCCTGGCAAGTAGAATTTTCAAACCATGGCTCGAATCTTTCAAATCCCGCTGAATGAACACCCGGAAATCCTTTTGAACAAAGCCCAGCAAATGGCGCTGGCCAATCAAGTGCATTTTATCGCCGACCAGGTGGAAGGCCATTTTTCTGGAAAAGGACTGGAAGGGACTTACCGTTTCGAAAAGGAGATGATTGTGGTCAACGTCGCCAAAAAGCCGCCTTTCGTCACCTGGAACATGGTGGAAAGGATGCTGCACCGATTTTTCGCCTGAGGGAGAGACGATGGCCAGGCACGCCCGGATCGAGGCGGTTTCCGTCGAAGACTATCTGGC
>JALSQY010000126.1 GCA_026985035.1 Methylothermaceae bacterium | reverse complement strand
GCTGGGGGTTGCCCTGGTGTGCTCTTTCGTAGTCACCGCGACAGCAGTATTGATGGAAGAAAGGCAGGAGCGCAACCTGCGTCTGGAACGGATTCGCAATATTTTGTCAGTGGTGGGGTTGCTGCTTCCAGGCCGGGACCCCTTTGCCCTGTACCGGGAAAAAATTGAAGGTAAAGTGGTGGATTTACGCCAAGGCACAGAAGTTTCGCCAGACAATCTGCCTGTGTATTTGCATCCCGATACCTTTGATTTTGCCAAAGCCGCCAGAGATCCGAGTTTTGGCGAACCGATACCGCCTGATCGGATTGGATTAAAGCGCCGTCCCCGCTACATGCCCGTATATTTCGTCAAGAAAGACGATGGGTATGAAAAAGTTATCCTTCTGATTGTCGGTAAGGGATTATGGTCGACTTTATATGGTTATCTGGCCCTTGAGCAGGATTTAGTGCATATCGCGGGTATCACTTTTTATCAACAGGGGGAGACGCCGGGGCTTGGTGGCGAGATCAGCAATCCCCGCTGGCAAGCGTTATGGCGGGGGAAGCGTGCCTTCGACCCCGAGGGAAACGTGGCAATCAGCGTGGGTCAAACGACAGCAATGCCAGCGGAGTATCACGTGGATGGCTTGAGCGGGGCAACTCTTACCACCCGGGGTGTGGATAAATTGGTCCGTTACTGGTTGGGGCCGGAAGGTTATGGTCCGTATTTGCAGCGGCTGCGAAAATCACAGGAGGATGCTGGATGAACGCAATCGACCCAATCCTGGAGAGGCTGATGGTCTGGGCGGAACCTCTGCTGACGGTTTTTGCTGAACAAGGTGACCGGATACTGATAGGCGTCGCTGTCTTTGTTACCTTGGTTCTGTTGTTGAGTTTGCTGATTTTGATTGCCAAAGCGTTTCTTGCCCCAGAGGGCGAGGTGCCGGTGGTGATCAACGATGAGCTGACCTTGAAGGTGCCCGCTGGCACTAAGCTGATGTGGGCATTGGTGGAGCACGGGATTCACGTGCCTTCGGCATGCGGCGGACAGGGGACATGTGGCCAGTGCCGCTTGATAGTCGAGGGGGCGGGGCCGGTACTGCCGACGGAAAAAGGGAAGCTGTCTTCCCGGCTGTTGAAGGAGGGTTGGCGGCTGAGTTGCCAGATTCCCGTCAAGCGCCCGCTCAAAGTCAAGGTGCCACCGGAAATTCTTGGCTCCCACACTTGGGAAGGCACGGTGGTTTCCAATCGCAATTTGACGCCGCTGATCAAAGAACCTGTGATTGAGCTTCCGCCGCAGCCGGAACTGCGCTTCCGCGCAGGCCAATTTATTCTGCTGGAAGCCCGTCCCCGCCGGATCAACTTTGCCGATTTTGACATTGACGAGCGATTCCGGGAAATGTGGGACCGTTTCAATTGGTGGCGCTTCTCGGCGGTGGTGGAGAGGCCAACCAGCCGTGCCTACTCCATGGCGAATGCGCCAGCCGAAGGTAATAGGGTACGGCTCAATGTGCGCTTGGCGTTGCCGCCGCCCGATGAACCGGAGGCATCCCCGGGACGGGTGTCTTCTTACGTGTTTTCCTTGAAACCGGGAGAAAAAGTCAAATTGTCTGGCCCTTTTGGAGACTTCTATGTTCGCGAGCGCGATACCGAGATGATTTTTGTCGGTGGTGGTGCGGGCATGGCGCCACTGCGGTCGATGATTGTCGATCAGCTGGAACACGTCCATACCTCTCGCAAAATGTCGTTCTGGTACGGGGCGAGAAGCCTCAAGGAATTGTTCTACGC
>JALSQY010000125.1 GCA_026985035.1 Methylothermaceae bacterium | reverse complement strand
CTTTGCTCTTTGCCCTTCGTAAGTATTTACTTGCAGCATCATAGCGGATCGAAATGCTTTGCCATGGCAGGGTAGAGGGCGTTCTCCGCAAGTTCAGCTGCTATTTCCATCCGGAAAAATCCCGCCCAGTGTGAAATAGTTCTTATAATGAACAAACCAAACATTGGGTTGAGATTTATTAAGTGGTGTTTACCAACAAGGACAGGGGGCGGGCGCCGGGTATCGAGAGTCTGCCCCGATATATCTATACTCTGGTTCTTCTGGGCCTGGTACTGGTGGGGTTGTTTCTTGCCTTGATGTATCAGCAGTGGCGGGCTGTCAACCGGCAAGAGCAAATTCTCAGCCTCTATCATCTTCCCGGCATTTCCATTTTATATCAATTACAGCATGAGCTGGACCGTTTCCGGTTCGACAATCTGCAGTCATCGCAAATGCCACCCGGCCTTGCAGAATTCCCTATGCCAGGCGATGAGGCTCCCAGTTCTCCGAATCCCAAATTGATCTCGTTGCTGATGAATCAGCTCCGCCAGCTAAGGCGGCAACTCGATTGGCCAGAATCCGACTCTGCTTTTCGCCAATTGGAACAGCAGGTTCAGCTGCTATTGAGCCGGAAGGCATTGCCCTATGCTCTTTCTACTCCGGCGCAACTCACCCAAGCCAAAATCGCCGTCCAGCGGTTACGCCATTTGCACGACCAGGCGGTGCGTGCGTTGACCAACGACCTTGCCGAAACCTATGCCCAGCTTTTTTGGCGGTTGTTTATTCCGGGGTTGTTGATGTTGCTTGTGTGGGGCGGGTTGATGTTCAAGACTTTTGCGATTGTGCGCAAGGCCATTGCCGAGCAAAAATCCACGGAGCGCAGAATCAAGGAGCACGAAGCGCTGCTGCAAAATATTCTCGATACGATTCCGGTCCGGGTTTTCTGGAAAGATAAAGACAGTCGGTATCTGGGTTGTAATGCGCTATTTGCCCAAGACGCCGGCTTGGATTCGCCGGAGGAAATGGTAGGGCGATTCGATACCCAAATGGCGTGGGCGCAACAAGCCGGGCTATATCGTCAAGATGATATTCGAGTCATGCAAACCCAACAACCCAAATTGGCCTACGAAGAGCCCCTGACAGCCAGAGACGGCAGCCTCAGGACCTTGGAAACCAGCAAGGTTCCTCTCTATAACCAAGCGGGGGAGGTGATTGGGGTACTGGGCGTTTATACCGATATCACCGAACGCAAGCTTCAAGAGGAGGCTTTGCACCGTTCTCAGAAAATGGAAGCGGTCGGGCAGTTAGCGGGAGGAATTGCCCATGATTTCAATAATCAGCTGAATGTGGTGCTCGGCTATCTTGATTTTCTCAAGGACCATTTGCATCAGGATGCTACCGCAAAGTTGTGGATCGAGAAAATACAGCAATCATCAGAGAAATGTATTCAATTGACCCGCCGGTTGCTCGATTTTGCCCGGGGAGGCACGGGCGAACTGGAAAAGGTGAACTTGAACGAGTTGATTAGTGGTCTTTTCGAGTTGTTGCAACGTTCATTGACACCTAAGATCAACTTGCGGTTGCAATTGGCCGATTCCCTTTGGCCCGTCCATATCAATAAGTCGAGAGCCGAGGATGCGTTGCTAAATATTGTGCTGAATGCCCGTGATGCAATGCCCGATGGGGGGCGGCTCTTCATTGAGACTTACAACCGCACCTTTACGTCGGCTGCGGTTGAAATCCCCCCGCAACTGTCGGCGGGAGATTACGTCGTCGTTAGCATCCGCGATACCGGGGTTGGCATGAGTGAGGAGATTCGCCGGAAGATATTCACCCCTTTTTTTACCACTAAGGAAGCAGGCAAAGGAAGCGGGCTGGGCCTGACCATGGTGTATGGGTTTATTCAGCAATGCGGCGGCGATATTCAGGTGATTTCCCAACCCGGCAGTGGTACTGAATTCCGATTGTATTTCCCCCGTTCCGCTTCAGCGCTAGATCGGCAGACTTCCGTAAGTATCTCGAAGAAGTCAAACCAAAGTATTCCAGAGGGAAGGGGAACGATTCTGGTGGTGGACGATGAACCGGAACTGCTGACATTGACGGTGATGCATCTTCGAAGCTTGGGCTACCAAACCCTGGAGGCGAATAACGGGGTGCAAGCGTTGGCCATACTCAAGACC
>JALSQY010000124.1 GCA_026985035.1 Methylothermaceae bacterium | reverse complement strand
TCGACCGCAAGGAGGCCGATCTGCAGGCCAAGATTTCTTCCTACGGGACGTTCAAGAGCGCTCTGTCGGAATTCCGCGCCAGCCTGGCCGGGCTGCGGAGCAGTTCGAACTTCGAGGCGTTGAAAGCCACCTCCAGCAATGAGGATATTTTGACCGCTTCGGTTGCCGCCAACGCCGAAACTGGCAGCTTCAACCTGGAAGTCAAACAGCTGGCCCAGTCCCACGGTCTGGCCAGCAGTTCTTTTGCCGATCCCGATGATATCGTCGGCAATGGCACGTTGACGATTCGCTTTGGCACCACGGAACTGACCACCACCACCGATCCCGATACCGGTGAAGAAACCACGACCTATGCGGGTTTTACCCAGAATCCATCCAAGGGCACCTTGACCATCGATCTGGATGATACCAACAATACCCTGACGGGTCTGCGCGATGCCATCAACCAGGCGGGCGCGGGGGTTAGCGCCAACATTGTCTATGATGGCGGTGGTTACCGGTTGGTGTTGTCATCGGAGGATACCGGCCAGGCCAACAGCATGCAGATCGAAGTCAGCGACACCGATGGCAACGATACCGATGCCAGTGGCTTGTCGCGGCTGGCGTTCAACGACGGTGCCATGAACATGACCCAGACCATGGCTGCCCAGGATGCGGTGGTCAGTTTCAACGGCCTGGATATCACCAATCCTTCCAATACCCTGGACAAGACCCTGAAAGGGGTGACCATCAATTTGAATCAGGCCAAGCCCGGCGAGACCGTCAATGTGAAAGTTGCGGCCAATACTGGTCAAATCGTGGAATCGGTAGGCAAATTCGTGGAGGGCTACAACGCCCTGATCGGGGTGGTGAAAGACTTGACTTCCTATAATCCCGAAACCCAGCAAGGCAGCATTCTGCTGGGAGACAGCACCATCCGCAACGGCATGTCCCAAATCCGGCGGGTGATGGGAGACGTGGTGAGCGGACTGGAATCGGCCGCTGTGCGAACCTTGGTGGATCTGGGAATCAAGACCCAGGCGGACGGGACCTTGGAGTTCGATTCCTCGAAACTGGAGTCGGCCCTGAAAAGTGACCCAGAAGGGGTGGCGGCGGTATTTTCGGTGACCGGCATTGCTTCCGACTCACGGGTCAAGTTTATGGATAACAGTTCGGCGACGAAAACCGGCAGTTATTCGGTCTCCATCACCCAGGAAGCCACCCGCGGACTGCTCAATACCGGCGCCGTTGGCAGCCTGACAGTGGATGACAACAATGACACTTTCCGCATCAAGGTGGATGGCACCGCCTCCGGCTTGATTCAGCTGACCAAGAAAACCTATGACAGCAAGGAGGCGTTGGCGGCTGAATTACAAGCGCGAATCAACGGCGACAGTGCCTTGAGTTCGGCCGGGGCGAAAGTCGCGGTCAGCTACGATTCGGACAATGACCGTTTTGTGATCCAATCCCAGAAATACGGGGAGGATTCCCAGGTGGAAATCACCGAGGTGGACACGAGTTCTTCCACTTTGGGCTTGAGTGTGTCCACTGGCACTGCCGGTCAAAATATGGCCGGTACCATCGGAGGATTTGCCGCCGAGGCGGACGGTCAGTATCTGGTGGGGACCCAGGGCGATGCGATTGGATTGAAATTGTTCATCGAAGACGGAGCCAGTGGCTTTTTGGGAACGGTGACTTTTTCCCGGGGCATGATGGACCGGCTCGACAATGTCCTGGGCGGGCTGCTCGATGGCGATGGCTCGGTCACGGCCCGGACCGAAGGGCTGCAAAAGAGTTTGAATGAAATCAACGACGAGCGGTTCAAGCTGGACGACCGGATGGCCGAGCTGGAGAAGCGGTTTTTGGATAAATTCAACGCGATGGACAGTTTGCTGGGGCAGTTACAAGGTATGGGCACGTTTTTGGGTCAGCAATTGGCGACCTTGCCCTTCAATAAGTTAAGTAAATCAAAATAGGAGCGATAGCATCGATGAATATGGCAGCGAATCAGGCAATGACTGCCTACAAAAAAGTAGGCACCCACGTGGGGGCGGATACCGCCGATCCCCATCAGTTAATCACCATGCTCTTTGATGGAGCCCTGGAGCGGATTGCCATTGCCAAGGGCGCGATCGAGCGGGGCGATATTCCCCAAAAGGGCCAGCGCATCGGCCAGACCATCGCCATTGTCGATGGCTTGCGCGCCAGCTTGAACAAGGAAGCCGGGGGGGAATTGGCGGAGAATCTGGATAATTTATATGCCTACATGCAGCAGCGTCTGCTGGAAGCCAATTTGCACAGCGATGGTGCTATTCTGGATGAAGTCAGCAGCCTGATCCGGGAAATCAAGACCGCCTGGGTGGCTATTCCGGCAGAAGTTCGCAGGAGCGTGCCGGCGATGGAAATCGCCCAATGAACCTTTTCTGCAACCTGTCCCAAACCGTTTTGGAATTGAGCTCGGCCATGCTGGCCGCGGCTCGGGAGGGCGATTTCGAAACGGTGAGGGGGATGGAGGTCAAACGCCGCCAGTTATTGGAAAAATTGTTTGTCAGACTACCGGAGGGAGAGGATGGGGCTCAATCGTTGCGCCAGGTTATTGAACAAATCCAAACCTTGGACAACGCATTGATGAAACTGATTCGTCAGGAACGGGACCAGGCTGCCCAGCAGTTGCAACAACTGAAAAAACACAACCAAGCCAGTCGGGCCTACCAGGCGATGGATGTTTAACCTTTCTACTGTGGAGTTGTCTATGAATGCCCTTACCCATGAGATTCAACAAGTCGTCAGTTTGAGCCGCGAGATGCTGCTATCCGCCCAGGACAAGTGCTGGGAGCGGGTGGACCAGATCGGACGGGAGCGTTTCTTTCTGTTGAAAACTGTGCAGGAAAAAATCAGTCAAAGCCAATTCGAAGAACTTTCCGAAGCGGTACGCTTTGTCGTCAAAACCGACCGGCAAATTGTTCGCTATCTGCAGGACAGGGAAAAGGCCTATCCTCCGGCGGCGATGAATGTACCCCATTCCCAGGCCCTTACACTCGCCGCAAAATGATTTCCAGCACCAGCTTACTGCCGAAATAGGCAAGCACCAAGGCGGCGAATCCGCCCAGGGTCCAGCGGATCGCCGTCCGTCCCCGCCACCCGTAACGCCATCGGCCCCACAATAAAACCGCAAATAAAGTCCATGAGAGAATGGAGAGGACGGTTTTGTGGACCAGATGCTGGGCGAATAAATCTTCGATAAAAATAAAGCCGGTTGCCAGAGACAGGCTGAGCAGGATGAATCCCACCCCGATCATTTGAAATAACAACGACTCCATGGTCTGCAAGGGGGGCAGGGAGCGCACGAACCAATTGCTATGTTTACGGTGCAATTGAAAGTCTTGCCAGGCAAGAAGCAACGCTTGCAATGCGGCGATATTGAGCAGACTGAAAGCCAAAATGGAAACCAGGATATGGATTTCCATGGGCCAGGAAAGGTCTGTCAGGATATGAACTTGATTGGAATAAACAAGCCGGAGCAGCAGCGTAGAGGCGGCCAGGGGCAGCACGGCAACCCCCAATTTATCAACCGGTTTGTTCACCGCGGCGAGCAAGAATAACAACACAATCATCAGGCTCACCAAGGCGGCAGTGCTGAAAAAACTAAGATCAATTCCCTCGGGGGTGGGAATGATTTGAACCAGGGTGATGGCATGAAATACCGCCCCCAGCCACGCCAAACCCAAGTAAAAAGGACGGTAGTTTGGGCTGATTAATGCCGGGGTGCTACCTTCCATCCGCCATAACAACATCATCCCCCCGGCGGTAAGATAGGATACGACTGCCAACAAAATGAATAGAATGGTTATTATCGACAAGCTTCCCTCCCGTAATCTCAATAAGTCTGTCATATTGTGATTTATTATTGAAGGGGAGATTGCAGCGGCTAGACATCATGTTTGACCTGTCCATCTCAACAAACGTGGATTATGTTGAGATGGAACCCCTAACACAGAGCCATACTTGAGAGGACAGGTCATGAAAGAGTTTAACGCACAAGCCATTGAAGTC
>JALSQY010000123.1 GCA_026985035.1 Methylothermaceae bacterium | reverse complement strand
GCCAGAGCGGGAAAACGGATATTATTGGCCAATAAAGAAGCCCTGGTGATCTCTGGGCCCATCTTCATGGAAACGGTACGGGCTTCTGGCGCGGACCTGTTACCCATAGACAGTGAACATAATGCTATTTTCCAGTGTATGCCCGCAGGTTATCACGCGGGCAAGCCGCCGACTTCGGTGCGCAAGATTCTGCTTACTGCCTCCGGCGGCCCTTTTTTGAATACGCCACTGGAAGAACTGGAAAGCGTTACGCCTGAACAAGCCGTCGCCCACCCCAAGTGGGATATGGGGCGGAAAATTTCCGTGGATTCAGCCACCATGATGAATAAAGGGCTGGAAGTGATTGAAGCGAGTCTGTTGTTTGCTTTGCCTCCCGAGCAGATTCAAGTGGTTATCCATCCCCAAAGCGTTATCCATTCGATGGTGGACTATGATGATGGCACTGTCCTGGCGGAATTGGGGAATCCTGATATGCGTATCCCGATTGCCTATGGGCTGGCATGGCCGGAGAGAATCCAGTCCGGGGTGGAACCCCTGGATATATTCGCAGTCCAACGCTTGGAATTTCAGCCGCCGGATCTGAACCGGTTTCCATGTCTGCGGCTGGCTTTTGAAGCAGCAAAAGCCGGCGGAACGGCGCCGGCAATACTCAATGCCGCCAATGAGGTTGCAGTGGCGGCATTTCTGGAAGGAAAAATCTCTTTTCCCACCATAGCCCAGGTCATCGAGAGTACTTTGGAACAATTACCAGCCACGACTGCCGAAACCCTGGACAGCGTTCTCCATGCCAATCATCAAGCCCGTCGCCATGCTGAAACCTTGATTCATTCAACCTTTGCCTGAGGCGCCCCATGGGAGCATTTACACATAACCTCTTCTTTTTTATCGTCGCAATTGGCGTTCTCATCACCTTCCATGAGTTCGGCCATTTCTGGGTGGCGCGGAAGATGGGGGTCAAGGTGCTCCGTTTTGCGGTGGGCTTTGGAACCCCGCTCTGGCGTTATCAAAAAAGCCCGCAAGACACTGAATTTGTCATTTGCGCTTTGCCCCTTGGAGGGTATGTGAAAATGGTTGACGAACGGGAAGGGGAAGTCGATCCCAAGGATCTTCCTTACGCCTTCAACCGCCAACCGCTGATCAAGAGAATAGCCATTGTCGCCGCGGGCCCCCTGTTCAACTTGTTGTTAGCCGTGATTTTATACTGGGTGGTGTTAGTCACGGGGGAAACCGGGCTCAAACCTTTATTAGGGCCCGTGGAGCCAGGGACTCTGGCAGCCCAGGCAGGATTTCAACAGGGCGATGAAATTTTAACTATCGAGGGCGAGGCCACCCCTACTTGGTCCCTGGCCATTGGAAAGATTTACGCGGAAATCCTGGAGAAGCGGCGTATCCGAATGACAGTACGCAGGCCAGACGGACAACAGGAAACAAAGATACTGGAAATTCCCGAACAAGTTGCCAAAAACCCGGAGTTATTGCGGGAGAAGTTGGGCCTTAAACCTTGGGAAGCCCCCATTCCCCCTGTCATAGATAAGGTCGTGCCAGGCTCCCCGGCCGCCCAGGCAGGGCTGCAACCTGGTGACGAGATTGTGGCGGTGGCGGGCAAGCCCATCAAGGATTGGCGGGAATTAGTGGAAATCATCCGTCAACACCCGGGAGAATCCCTGCAAATTACCGTTGCAAGGGGTGGCGCGCGAATACCTCTCCAAATGACACCGCAATCCACTTCCGGAGAAGAGGGAAAGCCCGTCGGCAAAATAGGGGCATCGGTCAAGATTCCCGAAGGTCTTTATGAAGAGCTGAAGGTAACCTATCGCCTGGGTCCCATCAAGGCTTTTACCACGGCGATGGGTAAAACCTTTGAATATTCCTGGCTGACCTTGAAGATGATTGGCAAGATGTTGGTGGGCGAGGCATCAGTCAAAAATTTAAGCGGGCCCATCAGCATTGCTCAATTTGCCGGCCAGTCAGCTGCCCTTGGGATGAATTATTTTTTGAAGTTCCTGGCCATTGTGAGTATCAGTTTGGGCGTGTTGAATCTGCTGCCAATTCCGGTGCTGGATGGTGGCCATCTGTTGTTTTACCTGATTGAAGGGATCAAAGGCAGTCCGGTGTCAGAACAAACCATGCTGATTGCCCAACAGATAGGCATGGCATTACTGTTGATGTTGATGGCACTGGCCTTTTTCCTGGATTTCCAAAGATTATTTCACTGAGGCCCGTTTTATGAAAAATATACTGATTTTATTGGCCCTGTTTGCGATTGGATGCCAGGCGGCAGAGACGGACGTCATAAAACAATCGCTTGTAAAGCGATTGCCCAATACACAGATCGATGCCATTGAAGAAACCCAAATTCCCGGCTTGTACGAAGTCACCATTGGCCCACGCATCTATTATGTGTCAAAGGATGGCCGTTTTCTTATTCAGGGGAATCTGATTGATTTAAAAAACAGCATCAATCTGACTGAGGCCAAACTGGCTAAAGTGCGTCAGGCGGCATTGGAGAAGGTGGGGGAGGATAAGATGATTATTTTTGCCCCTAAAAAGGTCAAACATACCATTTCGGTTTTTACCGATATCGATTGTGGTTACTGCCGCCGCCTGCATTCGCAAATCGATCAATATTTAAAGCGCGGGATCAAGGTGCGCTATTTGTTCTTCCCGAGAGCAGGCAAGGATTCTCAATCCTATAACAAGGCAGTATCGGTGTGGTGCGCCAAGGATCGCAATCAGGCGCTGACCCAGGCAAAACAAGGCCAGCCTATTGAACCACTGAAGTGTGATAACCCCGTCGATCAGCACATGAAACTGGCCGGGCAATTCGGGGTTTCCGGCACTCCGATGATAGTCACGGAAAAGGGCGATATTCTGCCCGGTTACGTACCCCCCGAACAACTTTCCAAATATTTGGAGGGCAAGCTGCCCCGATGAAGCCGAGGGAGCAGCGCTGCGGCAGAATCCTCGTTCATACTGGCGAAGGGAAAGGCAAATCCTCCAGTGCCTTTGGAGTGGTGTTTCGTGCCGCCGGCTGGGGCATGCGCGTCTGTGTGATTCAATTCATCAAGGGCAAATGGCAGACCGGTGAACAGCAAGCCGCCGCCCGCTTCTCTAACATTGAATGGCATGCTTTAGGCGATGGCTTTACCTGGGACACCAAAAATCCCGAGCAGGATTTAAAGACCAGCCGCTCGATCTGGTCCTTCAGTCAAGAAAAAATTGCCAGCCGCGACTATGACTTGGTGGTGTTGGACGAGATCAATTATTGCTGCAGTTATGGATGGATTTCCGGGGCTGAGGTTGCCAGCTTTCTGAGACGGCACAAGCCCCCCTGGCTGCATCTGATCCTGACTGGCCGTGATGTGCCGCCGGAAATTATCGAAGTGGCCGATACTGTTACGGAAATGCGTTGCATCAAACATGCCTTTAAGCAAGGCATCCAGGCGGAGCAAGGAATAGAGTTTTAGTGCATGCTTTTTCGGAAGTTGCCTGCGGCCATGAGATATACATTTCGGTCCGGCATACCCCCGGAAAGCAAACTGAAGGTGCACGGTTTTAGTGACTTGAATCAGTATCGGGGCGGTCAACGTGGCTGACCGCCTCTTACCGGTTGGTTGGCTATGTCTAAACGCTTCTTCTCGCCAAGGATTCCTTGTTCATCTCGTTGAGCAATTGCATCACGTCACCGCTGGCATTCTCCATGATGGTCATGTTTTCGATAATACCGTTGAAGACCTCCTGATTGTGAATCCAGTCCTGCCTTGCTAATTCAAGGGCTCTGTGAGCCGAGCTGTGAACGCCTTCGTGGGGGCGTTCAAGCCTGGCATAGCTGGGCAGCCCCCGGAATTTTTCCTTGCCGACCCCATCGTAATACCATTTCCCGAGCCGGCAATTTTGATTATCCACTTTGATGGCTTTGACTTCGGTTTGCTTGCCTTCCGGATCGGAAACCGCCAGATAGGCATTTTGTTTGTAAACAATATGATCAATTTTGACCAAGGTGCTAAAAGAGATTTCTTGGGCATTGGAAGCGCCATGGATGGTCTTGGCGGCGGCGGTTTCAAATTCATCAAAACGTTGGCTGAATGCCTCCACCACAGGCTGCATTTGGGTTGCCAGGTTTACGGAATCAGAGGCCTCCTTGGATATTGCCGTGACACTGGATTCGAAGCTTTGCAGAACCTTGGAGATATCCACCGCCGCCTCCTTGGTGCGGTTGGATAAGGCTTTTACTTCATCGGCCACCACCGCGAAACCACGGCCGTATTCCCCTGCCCGGGCCGCCTCGATGGAAGCATTGAGCGCCAGCAGGCCGGTCTGATCGGCGATATCGGTGATGATGGATAAAGACTCGATGACTTGCTTGCTGGTATCGCTTAATTCATTGATAATCCTGGCGGCGGAAGTGACTTTTTCGGAGATGGCTTGCACCGAGTGTTTGACCTCTCCCACCCCCTGTTTGCTTTGGCTGGCCGCCGCCGCATTGGCATCGGCAATGCTGACAACCTCGTTGAGCCCTTCGGTCACATTCAGCATGTCTTGTTGGCACAGCTTCAAATTTTGCACCAGATTAGTGATATTGAGCTCGTGCAAGCTGTGGGACAGTTCCCGCTGGATTTCCATTTCGTGATTGGCGCGCATGGATTCCATGGCGGAATTGGCGAATCGGATGCTATCTTTCATCTCCCCGGGCATCCCGGCAGCCATGGCCTTGCGATGATAATCCTGTTTCCCCGCGCGGACGAATACAATGGTTAATTCCCGGAAATAGGCCTCGCACCGGTCCAGAAACTCATTCAATTCCCAGGCCACCAAGCCCACTTCCCCCATGGCGGGGACACCGGTAATACGATAATGGAACTCTCCCTGGGCGCAGTGCTGAAGTACTTCCCGGATACGCCCGAGGGCGTCGAGATATTTCATCGCCATCCGGTTGCCAAAAATGGCCAGCCCTGCGAGAAGCAAAGGGGAAACGAGGAAAAGCCAATGAAACCCGAATTGATACCAGGCAAAGCCGGCAATCATCATCGGCAATAAGGCGAATAAAATAAAAAGGATGCGCACCTTTTGGCGCAGCATGGGATTGTTTTTATATCGTAAGGTTTGAGATTTCATTGTCTTTAACCATAAAGTTCGAGAACAAAACGTTCGTAATCGGTGCCTTTGCTTCGCAATAAATCATTGAGAAAGTCAATGGACTGATCCGGCGCTACCTTTTTGCTGGGAGCGCTCTGTTCGACATTCAGCATTTTTTGATAAATGGATTCGATGGTGCGGATGGCCGTGGAGGGCGGCTGGCGGCGGACCGAGTAATAGCCGACCACATTGCCGCCACGGTCCACATCAGGAGTGACGCTGGCGAAAACCCAGTAATAAGAACCGTCCTTGCAAAGATTTTTCACGAACCCCAAAAATTCAGATTTCGCTTTCAGAGTGGACCACAGCATCCTAAAGACGCCCCGGGGCATATCGGGGTGGCGGATGATATTGTGCTGTACCCCGAGCAGTTCTTGTTCGTAATAACCGGAAATTTCCATAAAGGTCCGGTTGGTATAAGTCAGGCGGCCACTGATATCGGTCTTGCTGATGATTAGCTCTTCCTCTCCCAGTTTGACTTCATGGCTCGTGGGCGTCGGGCGGTTACGCATGTCAATATTCCCCTCATAGAAGATCGGTGCTAGGGAAAAGTATAGTACAGGGTGAAAGATCGTCTGGCGGCAGAGGAAAATGATTCAGGAGAGGAGCGAATGGCAAAACCCCATCAACACCAATCAATTTGCTTTTCCGGGGTCCGGGGAGGGCCTGCCGGACCGGAATTCGTCCGTAAATTCAGGCCCGGAGCGGCCTTCCATGGCCGCTGACAGACCCTGCCCGCCCCCCACCAGAACTGATAGGCGGTAAGCAAAAACTCATTAAGCATTATTGCGCTTGGATTGCCAAGTATAGAATAATTGACAGGTTCCTATATTATGTAACTTCTGAACCAGTCATCCCGCTATTGCGGGTGGCTGATTGGTCACGGTGTGGTGGGATGCCACATCAAACAAGCACTCAATACTTAGAAAGAATCAATATTCAACAAGGGGAGAATCCTATTATGCGTATGCGCAACATTTATGTTATCCGAGCCGGATTGATTATTCTCTTAGCAAGCACTTTTCAAGCTTCGGCGGGCACGGAGGAATATCCGGGCGCTTATTTTGAGCCCAAGGTCCTCTATCAAGCGCCGGAAATAAAAGCCGCCCCCCCGGCGGAACCAGCCCAGGAGCAATCTTCCCCGCCAGTGGCCAGCAACGCAACCTCGCAGCCTGCCGAGGCCGATCCCAATTATCCCGGCGCTTACTTTTCTCCCAAGGTGGTCTATCAGGACCCCAAACTGATTACCGCCACAACCCAACCCGCCGTATCAGCAGAGGAATCGGCTTCTGCAGAACCTAATCAAGAGATGCGTGGTTCCCAAGCAGCATCCAGTAGCACTGCCATCTCTGATTCGTCCCCGCCCTATGGCGTCTTGCTTTTAGTGGTGGGTGTCTTGGGGCTGGTTTATTGGTGGTCGGTGCAACAAAAGAAGAAGGAATCAGCAGATGACTCTTCCAGCCTCGATCCAGTCAACAATGAAGAAGCTTTTGGGGGCAATTCCGGGGAAGAGGCAGAGGAAGACGGCGATGATGCCCTGGAAGCCCTGGCCGAAGCCGCCACAACCAAAATTAACCGCCACAGGGCCAACAAGACCAAGCGCAGCCGCCGTAGATAAGGTTTTTTACTCCTCAGCGAAAGTATCTGCCAGGGAAGCAAAGCCTGGACAGGATCGTATCGGCAGGTTTGTTTCACCGCAGAGGCGCGGAGGGCGCAGAGAATGGTTTTCCAAAGAGTAGTCAGGTGATGCCAGCTTTTTTTATGATAAAGCCCAAATTCTAAATTCTGCGCCTCTGCGGTGAAAAGCTGCTTGATATTGGACTGACAGATAAAGCTTTCAATTCATAAATCAAATCCAGCGCTTGTTTGGGCGTCAACGCATCCGGATCCACGGATTGCAGGCGTTCGCTGAGGGGGGAATCAGTATTGCCGGCGAACAAATCCAGCTGAAGGTGAGGTTGGCGGGACTCGCCGTGGACCCGGTTTTCCAACGCTTCCAATTTGATTCGTGCCTGATCGATGACGGTTTTGGGAATTCCCGCCAAGGCGGCAACTTGCAAGCCATAGCTTTGATTGGCGGGGCCTTCCCGGACCGCATGCAAGAAAACGATGGTATCGTCGTATTCCGCCGCTTCCAAATGTAAATTGGCGGCATTGGGCAGCTCATCGGCCAATGTGGTCAACTCAAAATAATGGGTGGCGAACAGGGTGAAAGCACGCACCCGCCGGGCCAAATAGTCCACCGTCGCCCATGCCAGGGAAAGCCCGTCAAACGTGCTGGTTCCCCGTCCCACCTCATCCATCAGCACCAGGCTATGCTCGGTGGCGTTATGGAGTATGTTGGCGGTTTCGCTCATTTCCACCATAAAAGTGGATCGCCCCGTGGCCAGGTCATCGGAAGCGCCAATGCGGGTGAAAATACGGTCGATGGGGCCGATTTTGGCCCGTTCGGCGGGGACAAAGCAGCCTGTGTGCGCCATCAAGACAATCAAGGCGGACTGGCGCATGTAAGTGGACTTCCCTCCCATATTGGGGCCGGTTACGATCAACATGCGCTTGTCATCGGTGAATGCCAGGTCGTTGGCCACAAAGCTGTCCACTTGGCGTTCTACCACCGGGTGGCGGCCGCCTTGAATTTCGATGCCCGCGGTTTCTGTCAGTGCTGGACGATGCCAGTGATAGCGAGCGGCGCGCTCGGCGAAATTCGCCAGCACATCCAGTTCCGCCAGGGCTTCGGCCCGTTGCTGGATGGCGGTTACGGCATCTGTCAAGGTTTCCAGCAGTTGGTCATAAAGGATTTTTTCCAGCGCCAACGCCTTGTCCCGGGCACTCAGCGCCTTGTCTTCGAATGCCTTGAGTTCCGGAGTGATATAGCGCTCGGCGTTTTTCAGCGTCTGCCGGCGGATATAATCCTCGGGTACATGGGCACTTTGAGTTCTTGGGACCTCCAGGTAATAACCATGAACCCGGTTATAGCGCACCTTCAAGTTTGCGATGCCTGTACGCTGGCGTTCGCGTTGCTCCAGCGTCAGCAGAAAGTCGTCGCTATGCTGACTGATTTGCCGCAGCTCATCCAGTTCCAGATTGTAGCCAGGGGCGATCACACCGCCGTCACGAATCAGAACCGGCGGCTCTTCGATGATAGCCTGGCCCAATAGATCGATGGTTTCCGGCAATGGCGCAAGCAGGTTATGCAATTGCCTGAGCCGTTGGGTTTGGCAACCGTCCAGTAAGTCCCGCACTGCAGGCAAAAGCGCCAGGGTGCGCCGTAAAGTGGCGAGATCCCGGGGGCGGGCGGATTTCAGCGCGATGCGGCTGGCAATACGTTCAATATCCCCCGTCTGCCGCAAGACATCCCGCAAGGCGTGAAAGAGATCGTCTTGCTGCAACTCAGATACCGCGTCAAAGCGGGACTCCAGAATGGTTCGGTCCCGCAAGGGGCGATGCAACCAGCGCAGTAACATACGGCTTCCGGCGGAGGTTACGGTGGCGTCCATTATCCCGCGAAGGGTGAATTCCGCCCGGCCGGAAGGGTGATAGTCCAGCTCCAGGTGTCGGCGGCTGGCGGCATCCAGCAAAATGGTTTCAGCGCTGGTTTCGGCCTTGATGCCGGTCAAGTGGGGCAAGGCGCTCTTTTGAGTTTCGCGCACATATTGCAACAAGCAACCGGCGGCGGCGATGGCAAGGGGCCACTGTTCACAGCCGAACCCTTGGAGATCCTGTACCCGAAACTGTTCCAGCAAAGCCCTGCGGCCACTGGTGGCGTCAAAGTGCCAGGCAGGGCGTCCGGTAATCCCATCCCGGCCTTGAAGAAAATCGGGCAGTTGCCATTCCTCACTGACCAGGATTTCCGCCGGATTTAATCTCTCCAGCTCCGCCGCCAAAGCGGATTCCCCGGAAACTTCCTGAACCACAAAACGGCCACAGCTCAGTTCCAGATAAGCCAGGCCGAAATTCTCTTTGTTGTGAGATATCGCCAATAGTAGATTGTCCCGCCGTTCTTCCAGTAAAGCGGCATCCGTCGCGGTACCGGGCGTGATAATCCGGACTACCTTGCGCTCCACGGGCCCCTTGGATTTGGCTGGATCGCCAATTTGCTCGCAAATGGCCACGGACTGACCGGCCTTGAGCAAGCGGGCCAGGTAATTTTCCGCAGCGTGATAGGGAATCCCCGCCATGGGCACCGGCTGACCGGCCGATTCCCCCCGGGAAGTGAGGGTGAGATCCAGGAGTTGAGACGCCTTGACGGCATCGTCAAAGAACAGCTCGTAAAAATCCCCCATCCGGTAAAACAGCAGCGTATCGGGATGTTCCGCCTTGATTCGCAGATATTGCTGCATCATGGGGGTGTGGCGGTCGAGCGGGCGGGTTTCTACGGGCATTGGAATAGTTTGCCGGGAAAGCGCGGTTTGGGAAGAAATGGCTTACACAGATGATTGAAAATAAGAAAGCAGCCGTTAAGAGTCAAGGATCACCGACGAACCGGATAGGCTTGCGTCCGGCCAAATGCTCCGGGGTGATGATGTAAGTCCCCTTCATGCTGGTATTCCAAATTTTGCGGGCCACGGTGTTGTCTCCTCCGGTGAAGACCCAGGCCAGCCCGCCGGTGAGCGCGCCAAGGCCGGCAAAGGTCAGCTTGAAGGCGCCATAGACCGGAGTGACAACAAAGCAGGCGGCGCCAGTGACCAATTGCTGGGTTGGGCTGGGTTCGGCCGAGACGCTGGAATAATCAGCCGCTGCCGTGGCGCTTTCCACAATTAACCACATGGAAAACAGGATAGCTGTCGTTAATTTGAAGGAATGACGCATTATTTGTCCTTGCATTTATCGCTGAAGATTGATTTTAGGGAATGAAATCATACTAACATATCGGCTGATATGGTCTTAAATCGAGTCAAGGGTTGGGTTGGTATAACCCAACGCAACAGGGGTTCTCATGCCGGGTTACGGCTGATGCCTAACCCGGCCTACCCGCTCTCCCGGAAAGTCCATTGCGGTTACCTTGGCTGCCCGTTCAAGGTTAGGGGTTCTCCCGGAACTTAAACCGCCTGCGGTTCCTTTCCTTCTGCCGGGGGCTTTTCTTGAGCATGACATAAACCGCGCCCGTGCCGCCGTGACATTTCTGGGCGCTATGAAACGCCAGCACTTCCGGTAACAGCGGCAGCCATTTGGCGAGGCAGCTTTTCAGCAGCGCAGGATGATTATTTCCCGCTTTTGGTTTGCCGCCTTTGCCGTGGATGATCAAAGCAGTGCGAGCTTCATCCCGCAAACATTCCTGGATGAAGTGATACACCTCACGCCGAGCTTGGGCCACGGTTTTATGATGTAAATCCAGCAGGGCTTCAACCGGATATTCCCCGCGGCTGAACTTGCGGAAAACCTCGCGTTGCAATCCCTGGCGCCGGAAGCTGATTTCCGCATGGGAAGGCACCGGCTCGATAAAGGTCATGGGCAGGAAATTTTCATCATCCAATGCCCGCTGGGCCGCTTCGCGGCGATATTCTTGGCCGGGTGATACCGCGCCAGGCTTGGGCAGGGGCACTTTGTCGGTTTGCCGGCATTGAGTGACATCGGCCATGGCTTCAAGAAATAGCGTGTGATCGTCATTCATGGTTTTCTCCCGGCAAAAGTCATCATCAATCGGAATTCACCATAGTGAAGCCCGGCGCTGTCCGGCGCAGCCATCCCAAAACCCGCTTGGCCAGAAAGATCTGCCGGGCCCGGTAATCATGGCCGCTGGCGGAAATGAGCAGTTGACGATAGCTTGTTTTTCCCTTGAAAATCAACTGCCTTTCCAGCCGTGTGCCGAGTACCTCGTCGCGGTCCTGGCTTGCCCAAATATCCAGCACCGGCACGGTAATTTTCGAGAGCGTTTCTTTCATCATCCGGGCGCGTTCTTGCGGCCATCCAAGACTGACCAATACCAGCGCCCGAACGGTGTCATCAGAGCGGTTTGCCATATAGGTTGCAGCAACCAGGCTACCCCAACCATGGCCACACAAAACTATATTATCGACTCCCTTTTGCTTCCACCAGTTCACGGCGGCGTCAATGCGCCGGCTAGCTTCCGGCAACAGCCGCCAGTATTCCGCCGGGCGGGCTTGCGCTGCCAATACCGGTAACTGAATACTCAAGGTAGTCCAGCCGTGACTGGGCAAATAGTCCCGCAAGGGTCCGGCAACAATTTGGGTTGCGGCGCTTTGTCCCGCATCCGGCAGTAAAATGACGCCCCCTTCCGTGGTTTGACTGCGAGCCTGATCCAGCACCGCAACGAAGTTCTTCTGGGCGGCTGGAAGGCGGATTATCTCTCCATGACGAAGCCCTTTCAAACCATCCGCCGCCAAGTTGGTTTCTTCCACCCAATTCCCCGCCCCGCTGATGGCAGGGAACAGCAAAAAAAACAAGGCGGTTTTTTTTCTCATCAGGGTACCAGCACGGCAGCCCCCTGAAACCTCCCCAGACGCAAATCTTCCAGGGCTTGATTGGCTTGTTCCAGGGGGTAGGGATGAACTTCGGTTTGAATCTGCATTTTCCCGGCAATCCGCAGAAATTCTTCACCATCCTGGCGGGTCAGGTTGGCTACGGAACAAAGGCTGCGCTCTTCCCACAATAGGGCATAAGGAAACGGGGGAATATCGCTCATGTGGATACCGGCGCAGATCACTCGGCCGCCCTTGCGCACCGCCTTCAGCGCGGCCGGCACTAGTGATCCTACCGGCGCATAGATGATTGCCGCGTCCAGTTCTTCGGGCGGCAAATGGTTGCTATCTCCCGCCCAAACCGCGCCCAAACCACAAGCAAAGGTCTTGGCCGCCTCATCCCCCGGGCGGGTGAAGGCATAGATTTCCCGGCCTTGATGAACCGCCACTTGGGCGATGATATGGGCCGCCGCGCCAAAGCCGTACAAGCCGATTTTTCCGGCATCTCCCGCCATGGCGTAAGAACGGTAACCGATCAATCCGGCGCATAATAGGGGAGCGGCGTGGAGATCGTCATAGTTGCCGGGCAAGGGGAAGCAATAACGGGCATCGGCGACGGTATATTCCGCATATCCCCCGTCAATGGTACAGCCGGTAAATTCCGGGTGATCGCACAAATTTTCCCGATCCATCCGGCAAAACCGGCAGTGGCCACAGGTATGGCCCAACCAAGGCACGCCAATTCGTTGGCTGGGATGAAGCTGATTCACCCCTTCACCCAGGGCAACCACTTCGCCAACGATTTCATGGCCGGGAATGATAGGCAGGCAGGTCATGGTCAAGTCGCCGTCTGCCACGTGGAGATCCGTGCGGCAAACGCCGCAGGCTTTCACCTTGAGTAAAATTTGTCCCGGCCCGGGCCGGGGGATGGGCCGCTGGACCAGTTGTAGCGGCTGGCCCGGCTTTTCCAGTACCATTGCGCGCATGTTGTGGGGCATGGTGGCCTCCTGTTAAGATGCCTAAAACAAAAAGCTGCCAACACTTTTTCGGCATGTCTGATAATAATACACCTTTTACCCACCCCAGGTTCCCCGACGGCATCCATGACTGAAATTCATAAACCGGCCTTGCTTGCTTGTCGCCACGAAGACGGGCGGCTCAGAGTCTGCCTGGGGGGCAATTGGCTGCTCAAACACCCTCGCCCGGATGCTTGCGAAGTGATTTTGCTGTTGAGGGAAGCGCCCCAAATTCGGCAAATTACCATAGATGGCAGTGACCTGGAGCGCTGGGACAGCGGCTTGCTGGTGTTTCTGTATCAACTCCTCGATTATTGCAAAGAGAAGGACATTCTGCTGGATTGTCAGGGGCTTCCCGAGGGCGCCCGCCGCTTGATGAAACTGGCCACTGCTGTTTCTCCCAGCGGCGATCCAGGTCATGGTAGAAAACCGCCTTCCTGGTTGGAAACCATCGGCCTGGAAGTGATTGAATTGGCGGAAGAAGTCTATGATTTCATCCATTTTGTCGGCGAATCGACGATTGCCGGCATACGTTTTATGCGCGGCAAGGCCCGCTACCGGACCGGGGATTTTTGGCTGCTGTTGCAAGAATGCGGGCCCCAGGCGTTGCCTATCGTGTCTTTGATTGCCTTGTTGGTGGGGTTGATTCTGGCTTATGTGGGGGCCATTCAACTGCAACTGTTCGGCGCGCAAATCTATGTCGCCAATCTGGTGGGGTTGGGAACAGTGCGGGAAATGGGGGCGATGATGACCGCGGTGATTATGGCCGGGCGCACTGGCTCGGCCTATGCAGCCCAATTGGGCACCATGCAGGTCAACGAAGAGATCGACGCACTGAAAACCCTGGGGCTGTCGCCCATGGAATTTTTGGTGCTGCCACGGATGCTGGCGCTGATCTTGATGGTTCCCTTGCTCACCCTTTATGCGGATACTGTCGGCATGATTGGCGGAGCCCTGGCTTCGGTGAGTCTTTTTGATGTCACTTTACTGGAATACGCCTATCAAACCCAAGCGGCTTTGGACCTGAGCGATATCATGGTGGGCCTGTTCAAGGCGGCGGTGTTCGGTGTTTTGATTGCCGCCGCTGGCTGTATGCGGGGCATCCAGTGCCAACGCAGCGCCCAGGCGGTGGGCGAGGCGGCGACTTCCGCGGTGGTCACCAGCATTGTCGCCATTGTCGTCGCGGATGCTTTGTTGACGGTTTTATTTACCAGATTGGGGATTTAACAGTGATGCCGCAGCCCCATATCATTGTCCGTGACTTGACCATGGCCTATGGCGAGCGGGTGATCCAAAGTGATTTGAACTTTACCATCCAGCGGGGGGATATTTTTGTCATCATGGGCGGCAGCGGTTGCGGAAAAAGCACCCTGCTGCGTCATTTGATTGGCCTGTTGACGCCCGCTCGGGGAGAAATTCTCTATTGTGGCGTACTGGAAACCGGGGAAGACAAGCCCTGCCTGGATTTTTGCCGGGCCAACGCCCAGACACGCTTGCAAATACTGCGGCGGGTCGGGGTGCTTTATCAAAGCGGCGCGCTGTGGAGTTCCATGACCCTGGCGGAAAACATCGGCCTGCCGCTGGCAGAATACACCGACCTGGAGGAAGACGAGATCGAAGCATTGGCTTCCCTGAAATTAGCGTTGGTAGGACTCAAGGGGTTTGAGGATTATTATCCTTTTGAAATCAGCGGTGGCATGCAAAAAAGGGCGGGGTTGGCGCGGGCCATCGCCCTGGACCCTGAAATTTTGTTTTTCGACGAGCCATCGGCGGGGCTCGATCCTGTCAGCGCCAAGCGCCTGGACGATTTGATTGTGGAATTGCGCGACAGCCTGGGGGCGACGGTGGTGATTGTGACCCACGAATTGCCCAGCATCATGGCCATCGGCACCAATTCGGTGTTTTTGGATGCCGAAAGCCGCACCCAAATCGCCCAGGGCCCGCCCAGAGACTTGCTTGAAAGCAGTTCGCATCCAAAGGTGAAGGAGTTTTTGACCCGGGGAGGTACTTTATGAGCAAACCCACCAGTCCGGCCGTGATCGGCGCTTTTGTCATCGGCGCGGTTATCCTGTTTTTTGTGGGGTTGTTGGTTTTCGGGGGCGGAGAGTTGTTCACTGAGCGGGAACGAAGCGTGATTTACTTCACCGAATCGGTCAACGGCTTGAATATCGGTGCCCCGGTAAAAATGCGCGGGGTGCAGGTTGGCAAGGTAGCCGCCATTTTGGTTCAGTACGACCCCAAACGCCAAACACTGATTACGTTGGTGGAAGTAGACCTCGATCTCAGCCGGGTCAATATGGGGGGCACCGCGCGATTCCCCTGGCAAGAGCCCACCTTGGAGGATCTGGTCGAAGCGGGTCTTCGGGCCCAGTTAAAGGTCCAAAGCCTGGTGACCGGGCAATTGTACGTGGATCTTGATTTCGAACCGGAAACAAAACCTACTTTCATCGGCCTCAATAAAAATCTGCCGGAAATTCCTTCCATTCCTTCCAGCCAGGAAGAAATCGAAAATACCATCAGCGATTTGGTGCGGGAAATCCGCCAATTGCCCTTGCGCGAAATCTTTACCAAGTTACAATCGACCTTGGATCATCTTCATGCGGTGGTCAGTCAGCCGGAACTGCAAAGTTCGGTGCAGCGGCTGGATCGGGTGCTGGCTCAAACCGAGCGGCTGGAGGCAACGCTCAATCACAGGGTGGACCAGGTAAGCCGGCAACTAAGCCAAAGTCTTGTTAGTAGCCAGCATCTGCTTGATCATTTGGATAACAGGCTGTCGCCTTTATTGGAGCAAACGACCCAGACCATGACTTCGGCCCACAACGCCTTTGATCATCTGTCCCAGACCGTAGGTCCTGACTCTTTGCTGCTGGAACAGTTCCAAAATACGTTGGAAGAAGTCAGCAGCGCTGCCCGGGAGCTGCGCGTCTTGAGCGAAACCCTGCAAACGCAACCGGAAACCCTGTTGCGCGGCAAGCGGGGGGGGCGTCCATGAATTTTCGCTATCCCGCCCTGCTGCTGTTGATGATTACTGCCGGTTGTACCTGGACAGCCGGCAGTCCACCCGCTCATTACTATATATTGCCCACTCAGCCGGAGCCTGCGGCTGCTTCTCCCGGGATACACGGCAATATCGGTGTGGAACCGGTCAAGCTGCCCCGCTATTTGGACCGCCCACAAATTGTGACCGTGGCTTCTCAGGGAGAAGTGCAGCTGGCGGAATTCCACCGCTGGGCGGAACCGCTCCGTGATGGCTTTGCCCGCCTATTGATGGAAGGACTCAACGCCCGGTTTCCGGAAGGGCAGGTATTGTCGCTGCCGGCACGGCACGTTCCCATCGATTGGACCTTGACTGTCAAGGTCGTCCAATTTCATGTGCATGACGGCCATTGTTTGTTGCAGGCCAAGTGGCGTTGGCGCCAGGGGCAGAAAACATCGGCCACGCGGCGCGCGGAAATCCGGATACCGGTTGCCGATGCCAAAAATTTCCAGACAATTGTGCCTGCCATGGCACAGGCCGTCGATTATCTGGCGGATAAAATCGCCCGCGATCTGGAGCAACAAGGATGACTTGTTCAGAGGCTCGTTAGGGAATTCCCATCCAGTCATCGCTGACTTGTCAGCTTGTAATACGTGCCTTGGCTGTAAATTCTCGGCGCGGTGCAGTTGGGGGTTCGGCCCCGTTCCCGGGCAGCCCGGTAGAGCTCCAAGGCTTGAGGCAAGCGGCTGCGTAATTCTTCAATTCTTGATTCATGGGAAGGGTGAGTGGATAGCCACTCAGGTGGCTGGGCGCCACCGGCTTCGCTCATGTTGATCCAAAGCTGGATACTCTCCCGGGGGTCAAAGCCTGCCTTGGCCATCAGTTCCAAGCCAATCACGTCCGCTTCCGATTCTTGAATCCGGCTGAATGGCATCAAAACGCCGTACTGCGCGCCGACGCCCAAGGCGCCCATCAACAATTGGCCAGTGGCGGAACGGGGCGCGGCAATCGCCTGGACCACTTGCAGCCCGGTTTGTACGGCAACCTTTTGGGAAACCCTTTCATTGCCATGGCGGGCGAGTACGTGGCCGATTTCATGCCCGATGACCGCCGCCAGTTGATGTTGGTTGCGGGCGATTTTCAAAAGCCCCGTGTAAACGCCGATTTTCCCTCCGGGCAGGGCGAAGGCATTGGCCTGGTCCACTTTAAACACCACCACTTCCCACTGGCCAGCCAAATCCTGGGTAAGTTCCCGCACCACGCATTGAACGTATTGATTAATTTCGGGATCGGTTTCTATTGGCGTGTCTTTCTTCAATTGCTCAAAGGCTTGAAAGCCCATCTGCTCCAATTGGGTATCCGGCATAAACACCAATTGGGTGCGGCCGGTGGGCGAAGTCGCGCAACCTGCCAGTAGCGCCACTAAAAAAAATAAACTAATAATCCTTATCACTTTGCTTTTCCTCGTTTCTTAAAGTGAATGACTTTTTGCAGGGGGGTCAGGTTGATTTCGTCCACAACGCACCCTTGTCTCAAATTCAACAACAAAAGCACCAGTTCGGCAACATCAAGGGGCAATAAATGCTGGCTTTCGTTTTCTCCGGGTTCAAAGTCCAAGGCCTCATAAAACCGGCTTTTGACCATGCCGGGATTAATCAGGGATACCCGCACGCCACAGCTTCCACATTCTTCCCGCAGCGCCTGGGCAAAACCGCGCAAGGCAAATTTGCTGGCGCAGTAAACCGTCCCCTTGCGGCTGCCCTTGAGACCTGCCTCGGAACCGATGAAAATCACATCACCTTGCCGCCTGCGTTTCATTCGCGGAATCCACGCCCGTGCTATGTAAGCCTGGCTGAGGAAGTTCAATTCTACTAGCTTTCTAATGCGAATATAAGAAAACTCTTCTAAACAACCAAAATCTCCAATGCCCGCCGCCAATATCAGGGTATCGATTGGCGGAAAACGCTGTTGAAGGGCTTCCAGCGCTTTAGGCAGCCGGTCCAGATCCGCCAAATCCAGCTGGATGGGAGAAAAACAGGCGTTGGCGAAATCAATTTTGGAAAAATCGCGGCCGATACCTATCACATGGTGACCGGCACCCAGCAGTTTTTCCGTAATTGCGGCGCCGATGCCGGAGCTTGCGCCTGTCACCAAAACGGTTCTTTGTTCTTGGGCTAGAACTGACATGAAAATAACTTGGAATCAGGCAGATATTGCAATAATTCCCGGCGGCAAAAGTCAATCATTTCCGCTTCGAGTTCACGCCGGTAAGCTACCATTTTCTCGCTCTTCTCCAAGGGGCCAGCAAACAAGGGTTCGCCAGGATAGAGGTTTCTTAGCCGGGTAAAATATTTCTCTGGCAAGCGGAACACACCGAGGCTGACTGAATGCAAGCTCTCTGGACGCAAGACGGCAAAGATGCGGGAGAATAATTCCCGGTATTGCTGGCGGTAGCCTTCATGATAGATGAGAGGGTCGAA
>JALSQY010000122.1 GCA_026985035.1 Methylothermaceae bacterium | reverse complement strand
AACAAATGCGATGGCTGTCATACCCGCCACAGCTTTTCCGCAGCCGAGGCCCGCCAGCCAGAAGCCTGCGCCACCTGCCACAACGGGGTCGACCACAACGAATTCGAAAACTATTTGCTTTCCAAACACGGCACCGTTTATCAAACCCACAAATCCCGGTGGAACTTCGAAGCTCCCTTAAAGGAAGCATTAACCCGGGGAGGATATACCGCCCCCACCTGCCAACTGTGCCACTTTGAATATCAGGGAAAGTTCTCCCATAACCTGGTCAGAAAGGTGCGCTGGGGCTTCAATCCCACCCCGGCAATCGCCAACAACCTGAATCACCCCTGGTTTGAAGCGCGTAAAGCCGCTTGGATAGGCACTTGCAGCCAATGCCACTCCCCCAGATTTGCCAAAACCTATCTGGAGACCGCCGACAAGGGAATCATGCAAGGGCTCCAGCTGGAACAGGAAGCCAAAAAAGTCATCCAGGCGCTTTACGAGGATGGCTTGCTGGTTGGACAAAAAAACCACCGCCCAACACCGCCAGCGCCGGAAAAGGATGCTCCAGGTGGCTTCTTTCAACTTTTCTGGGCCAAAGGCAACAACCCTTCTCATGTGGAACGTGTCTATGCGGATATGTGGGAGCATGATCTCATCAAACTCTACAAAGGATTGGTACACGCCAATCCCGGCGGCTTTACCTATAGCGAAGGTTGGTCGCCCCTGCTGCGCGACTACAGCGAAATCATGGATGAAAACACCCGCTTGCGGGCACAAGCCAAAACCCGTCACACGGGCCTGTTACCGGATATTAATCGAGCCACATTGGACCTCCGGCTTCCCTTGGGCGTAGCCATCATGGCAGGTGGATTGCTGGTAATCCAGCGCCGCCGGCCCTGATGCGGTTTCGCTGGGTTTTCGGCGCAAGCCTGCTGCTGGCGGGTGCAGCTATGTTATTGTCTGTTTTCTTCTGGCCGCCGCAAAATCGGTGGCAAATAGAGCGGTTCCCTCTGCCCATTCCCAAGGGATTGATGAGTCACTATCCGGCCACCGCTTTCGAGCGCTGGCAATTGCATCAACCGGAAAGCGGCGGACAGCTTACCGAACAGGTGATCTTTTATCGGCAAGCGGATGGCCACCTCCGCCAGGCGCTGTTGCCTGTGCCGGGATCGAGCCAATGGCAGAATTGGGTTGAGTTAGGCCGAGTCTTGCAGTCAGTGGAAGACAATGCGCTGGTATTGGCCTGGTGGGACGACAGCCAACGCGTCGATTTTTTCAGTGGCCGCGAGACTTGGATCACACAACCGCCAGCCTCAGCCTTTGCCAAGCGAACACGGGATCTTTGGCGGCAATTGAGCGGTGGGTTTCACAGCGATGCCGAACCCTTATCCACCCTGGCCCGTTGGTGGATGTCAACACCGGCCAGAGCACTGGCCGATATCCGGCAACAGCACATCAAGCGCCCGATCTATTGGCTTGCGACTGGCCAGAGTTTGCTCCACAGCAATGAAATCGAACGCTTAGCAGGCTCAACCGTACCCCTGGAAGTGCGGATTTTTCCCGATACCGGTAATCTTCACGGACAAATCGCCGCTGTCCAACGCTGGGCCCAGGAAACCGGCCACGGTTATATGCCCCAAAAAGTGCCCGGTAGCATTGCCGCTTGGCGCATTACCCGGAAAACCGGCCTGCCATTTTGGTTGCAATTATTGCCTTTTTCCTCTTCCCCAAAAAATCCCCCCGCAAATCTCGAGCGGGTCTTTAGTAGCGCTGACCGCAATTTGATTTTGTATCGGGTGAAATTGCCTCAAAATCTTCCCTGACGCCGCCAACGGTCGGCAATGGCTTCGACATTCAAATCCTCGGGACCAGTCCGCCAGGCATCGTGATAATCCACATCCTGGCTGTTGGGGGCCGGATCGGGTTGGTCGATACGCACCCGCGTCGGCAAAGGCACCGCCTCCCCCATCACCATCGCCTCACCCCGGCCCAGGGCGGGCAGAATATCCACCAAATCACTCTCGGCATCTGGCACCAGATCGCGCACGTAAGACTGATCGTCGGGATTGGTCAAGCGCAAACAGATATAGGTGGAGCACTGGGAAAGCACGGTTTCGGAAAGCTCATGGGGACGCTGACTGACCACCCCCAGTCCGACGCCATATTTGCGCCCTTCCTTGGCAATCCGTTCCATGGAGCGGCGGGTCCCCTCATACTGGGTATTGCCCTCCCGGGGAATATAGGCGTGGGCTTCTTCGCACACCAGCAGTAATGGAAATTCCCGGTTGCGGGGGTTCCAATAATTGAACTCGAAAGCCAACCGCCCTATTTGTGAAGAAACCGCCGGGCGCACATCAAAAGGCACGCCACTCAAATCGATGATGGTGACCTGGCATTTGGGATCACCCAAGCCGACAAAATCCCGCAACAGCTTGGGTAACGATTCGGAAGTATTTCGCCGTTTGGGCTTGAGCAAGAAATCGTAACGAACATCGCTCATCCGGCTTTGCAGCTTGACTAAAAATTCGTCAAACTGGCCAAACAACGGTCCCTTGGTCTTGCCGAAATCGGTGCGTAATTCGTTGGCGTTTTTAAATTCCTTGTAGAGTTCTTCCAGGGAAAAGTAGATAGGCGCATCAATGGAAACGAAACCAATATCCAGCTTTTCCGCTTCTTTTTTCTTCAGGCGGTACAGCGCCTCACGCAGAAATGCGGTTTGCACCGAAGAGGAAGTGTCAGAACGGTCAATCAACAGATCAATCAGCTCCCCATAGGTCATCAGCCAATAGGGAATCTCCAGGGTCCTGGCGTCAAAATAGCGATAGGTGCCCTCCTTGAAAGAAGCTTGCCGCTGCCCGTCTGAATTCTTCCAGCAATATTCCCCGTGCAAGTCCAACAAAATGATGTGGGCTTTTGGCATAGCATTGACCGCCTGCTGGAGCACACTGGCGACGGTCCAGGACTTACCGGAACCTGATTGGCCAAGAATGGTGAAATTACGCCCAAACAGGGTACTGGGATTCAAATGGGCCCGCTGCCGGCCGCTATTGGAAATCTGTCCCAAGGAAAAACCGAATGCTTTATATTGGGCGAAAATATGCTGGATATAGGCTTTGCTGGCGGCATAAACCTCCGCGCCGGGGGTGGGATAATGGCGTACCCCGCGCTGGAATTGGTCTGAGTGACTCAGCTCCCCCAGCGGAATCAAGTGCAATATTATCCCGGATTCAGTCTCCCGGCTTTGATTGACCATCGCCAGCACCCGCGCCGAATTTTGCTGGATGAGGACGTAGCTACCCAATTGTCCCACTAGTACCTCTTCTCCATCGACTTGCACCGTGTGGGTCTTGACTTCTTGCTCCAGAAGACGGGCCTCAAATTGATTGGCCTTGACTTGCGAAAGACGGGCTATGGCTGGCAGTTCCAAAAGTTCCTCCCTTATGTTTTGATTTCAGTCAGGAACGTGATATGGGAAACGATTGAATTCTCTATCACGGAAATCTGACAAAGTGGAATAATTTATGATTGAATATACCCGATGACCGGTTTTCAATTTATTTTAAGCATAGCCAAAATTCCCTGGCAAAAACCTTTGCATAGAAAATATGGCAAATCAACGGGATAAAGACGCAGACAATCTTGATGGCGGCACTCCGGTTTCCGAAGTAGAATCAGTGGAAATCACTTCGGACAACCCGATTCCGATGTTTTGCCCCGTCACCCATGGTTTGGTCTGGCAACGGCGCAATTACGAAGGGGCCGAACGCAGGCGCGCCACGCGTTTTCAGCGCGCGGATATCCGCCTTTTTTTCAGGCCCAATGGCTTATTTACCCGCAAATCCCAACCTCAACCGGGATTGATTCTCGATGTCAGCCCCGTGGGGGCCGCCATTGCCACTTCCATCGAACTGCGGAAAAAGCAAAAACTCAAACTGTATTTTCAATTCCAAGACGGCCAGGTTTTTTCCGTCATGGGCCGGGTCAAAAGGAAAATCGCGGAAAACGAATACCAGGGTTACGGGATTGAATTCAGCACAGAGAAAATCAAATTCAAGGATCACCTGCTACGCACCGCACTGGAAAAGAAATTCC
>JALSQY010000121.1 GCA_026985035.1 Methylothermaceae bacterium | reverse complement strand
GAAGCGCCTGCACTTCCTCGGCCGCCCTTGTCTGGAACTCGGCATCATACTCCACCACCGGCGGGCACACACCAACCACCCGCTCAGAACTCACCGTCGCGCAGGCGCTCAGCAAGCTCGTTACGATCATGAGGACGGCGAGACGCGGCTTCGAGCATTCGGCGCTGGATTTCATTGGTTTTCTCCCGATTTTCAATGCGTTCCGCCAGCCGCCCGGCGCGCTCACCGGAGCGGCGCAGGGACAGGAGGAACAGCGATATTGCGAGGGCGATAGCGGCCCATTTTCCGGCAGTCAGCATGAAGCGGCTGCCGGAAAACCATGTGATCAGCGAGCCCATCAGCGGCGGCCCTTCCGCCAGTCGTCCCAGCGGGCATAGATGGTGACCCCGATGCCGATCAGGGCCACAGCGATGAACAGCCAGCGGATGGTATCGAGATACGGGATAAGCGGTTGCAGGGCGGACTGGGTATCGGTGACGGCTTGTTGCACGACCTCGACGCCAGCCGCACCGATGGTGGCCACACCGGCAGCCCCGCCGCCTTTTATGGTGCGGCTTTCCGTCAGGGTTTCGCGTAGGCGTGGCGGTTCGGGTGCAAAACGATTGGTACGAGGCGGAAACGGATCACCCCACTGACGTGCGCGGCCGATGTCGATGTGCATGAAATTCTGGCGGGGATAGAAGCCAAAACCGGTGAAGCCTGTTTCGCGCGCCGCCGCTTCAAAACTCTCCGGATCATGGTTGGCCATGGAAATGTCGAACGCCGCGCCCTGTAGGTGCATGGAATGTTTGGCCCCGCCGACCAGCTGGTTGTAGGCGGCGCTCCGATAGGCGGAATGGACGACCAGCGGCACACCGAGGCGGTCGCGCAGGGCCTGTAGCTTGTCGAGAGCCGACTCATTGATGCGGATGGTGTCATCGCCACGGCAAGCAATTTCCTCGGGGCTGAAGTTGGGCCAGCGCCAGAGTTTTTCCGGCACATCGCGCCAGTCGGCATAGTAATGGGTGGTCATGTTTGTCTCCTTGCAACGAAAAAACCCGCCAGTTGGCGGGCATGTGGGTGGCTGGTAGCGGGTGTCAGCCGAACAGTTTCAGCTTCACGGCTATGCCGGCGATCAGGGCGAGCAGCAGGCCGGTGGTGATCAGGCGCACGATGGTTTGCCAGGCGGTGCGCCGTGCCATACGCAGGCTGTCGAGCAGCGTGCGCAGGTCGTGGATGTCGATGGCGGCTTCGGGACCGTCCAGCCCCACATCAGCCAGGGCGCGGCGCGCGCCCTGTTCGGCGGCGCGGGCCAACATGGCCTCGAATTCGTCCTCGGGCATGCGGACATAGCCCGCATCAAGTTTGGGCGGGTGTCCGTCGTCAAATAAATGGGACATCAGAGCTATTTGGGCATAGGAGGCTCTGGCTCATCAATTCTGTCGATTATGCAGCCTGCTTCTGATGTTGCAAGCGGCGTTTCTGGATTGTCTGTTTCTTGATCTTTTCCCTTTCTCTGATGATGTCCTTGTCGCGGCCGAAGTAGACGTCGGCCGGGGTGACGTTGCCGAGGCTCTCGTGGTAGCGCGCGTTATTGTAGTAATCGACGAAGGCCTCGATCTGGCGTTCAAGGTCTCCGGGCTGCAATACGGCCGTCGTGCGGCACATGCCACGCCTGCTCAGTGACAACGGGTCCTGTTACATCTCGGGCGAGCTGGCCGAATGGCTGGAAGATCACAAGATGGACCACGTCCGCGGTGCCCCGTTTCACCCGCAGACCCAGGGCAAGATCGAGCGCTGGCATCAAACCATGAAGAACAAGGTTCTGCTGGAAAACTACTACCTGCCCGGAGACCTTGAACGCCAGATCGAGGCCTTCGTCGATTACTACAATAACGCGCGCTACCACGAGAGCCTCGGCAACGTCACCCCGGCCGACGTCTACTTCGGCCGCGACAAGGACATCATCAGAGAAAGGGAAAAGATCAAGAAACAGACAATCCAGAAACGCCGCTTGCAACATCAGAAGCAGGCTGCATAATCGACAGAATTGATGAGCCAGAGCCTCCTATGCCCAAATAGCTCTGATGTCCCATTTATTTGACGACGGACATCTTGCATCGAGCTCCGCCTGTATTTTTGTGACCGTGTGGCTTGCAAACCCACGAATGGACTTCTCGGTGATTTCCTTTTTCTCGTGAAAATGGTTCTTGCCCAGCCAGTCTTTTGCAAATCCCCGCATGATCAGGGAGGATTCATTGCAATGCCGGGTGATCGCACCATTGAAATTCTCGACATCATTCAGGGATCTGGAAACCCGGTCCGGACCGACCATCCGGTGCAAATCACGGTCAACGAAGTAATGGATTGTGCGATCGACGAAATTTGCCATGAACTCCTGCGCCATCGCTCCGAACTGTTCGGTCGAATGCAGCTTCGCCACTGTAGACCGGATGTCATCCGGGCTGGCATCCCAAAGCGAGGGCAGGTTTTCCACCACACGGTTGCCGAAGGCAGAAAGCGCTGCCTGCCGGGCCAGTTCCCCGAGGTCTCCGGTATCTGCATTGGGCGTTCGCTGCGCGCGCTCCAGATCGTTGTTGAAATCAACCAGCACATCCGCGACCGACGCATAATTTTCCCCGTCCAGACCAATGGCTTGCAAGGCGGCCGTCGCGTTTTTGTCGGCCATGGCCTGCGGAATCCGGACCAGCAGCCACAGCGCACGAATGAACACGGGGTCCTTGAGGGCTTCTTGCAAAGCATCCTTGCCGAAGTCGGTGACCTGATCGACCAGATCATCCGTGGGCGTGCCACCGGACACCAGAAATTTGACAATTTCTGGCAAAAGGCGATGTGCCGGCAATTTGCCCAAACGCTGATGGCCCATTTCATCCCTCTTAAGAAAGCTTGAACGCAGTAAAATCTGCCCGTTCACTCCGAAAATACGGAACCTTTCGTTAGAAATTCGACAAGGAAACGATTCTTCGCTATCCTTTAGCAAGCACATTGCCAAAGAAAGGCGCAAAGCACAACCATGACGATATCGGAAAATTCATCTCGTCTCGGAAAACTCGTCACGATTTCAACCGCCGGAGAGGTGGCGAAGGCGTTCATCCCGCCTGCGTTGCCGCCTGAGCCGATGGTTCGGATGGACAAGCTCTATGGCCCACTGGAACGGGCCAACCGGGCGTTGGGGCGGCTCGACGGGATCGCCTCTATCCTGCCGGATACGCCGTTGTTTCTCTACATGTATATCCGCAAGGAGGCCCTGCTGTCCTCGCAGATCGAGGGCACGCAATCGTCGCTCTCGGACCTTCTGTTGTTCGAAAACGAAGAGGCCCCGGGCGTGCCGATCGACGACGTGGTTGAGGTGTCGAACTATGTGGCGGCCATGAAGCACGGGTTGGAGCGGATCCGGGGTGGTTTCCCGATTTCCCTTCGCCTCATGCGCGAAATCCACGAGATTCTGCTGGCCAAAGGGCGCGGTGCCACCAAACAGCCCGGCGAATTCCGCCATTCGCAAAACTGGATCGGCGGCACCCGCCCGGGCAATGCGCTGTTCGTGCCCCCGCCACCGAGTGCGGTGCTGGATCTGATGTCCGACCTCGAAGCCTTCATCCATGCCGACACACCCGCCGTGCCCACGCTGGTCAAGTCCGGGCTGGTCCATGTTCAGTTCGAAACCATCCACCCGTTCCTCGATGGCAATGGCCGTCTCGGCCGGTTGCTGATCACGCTTCTGCTGTGCGACAAGGGCATTCTGAAGGAGCCGATCCTCTATCTCAGCCTCTATTTCAAAACGCACCGCCGGTATTATTACGATCTGCTACAACGGGTGCGCGAGGATGGCGACTGGGAGGCCTGGATCGAATTCTTTCTCGATGGGATCACGGAGACCTCGTTGCAGGCTGCCGACGCCGCCAAACAAATCCTGTCGCTGTTCGAGGAAGACCGCGCCAAGATCGAAGGCCTCGGGCGGCCGGCGACCTCGGCCTTGCGGGTGCATCAACTGCTTCAGCAAAAACCGATCATCGCCATTCCCGATGCGGCACGCGAAACCGGCATGTCGGCCCCGACCGTCGCCAAATCCATCCAGCATCTGCGCGACCTTGGCCTGTTGCG
>JALSQY010000120.1 GCA_026985035.1 Methylothermaceae bacterium | reverse complement strand
GTTTTATAGGAGAGCTCACGTAACTCCTTGTCAATCATTTTCAGCGCCACGACGGTGGCTCCGAGCATGGCGCCCACAAAGCCGTAACCGTACAATTCAGGACCTATTTGCAGGGTAAACAAGGTCAGGCCGGTATTGAGCAGGGCCAGCACGGCGCTGACAATCAACACTTCCAGGCGTTTGTCGAGATAAAACAGAATATTCAGCGCGCCAATCAGGATCACTTGGATGCCGACGCCAATGACATTGACATGAAACAACGGCGTATAAAGAGGGTCGAGCCCAACAAGCTTTAGCAAGGCGGGGCCAGAAGCGATGATGGCCAAGGCGGTAATGGTTTGTACCTTGATGATATCGAAAATGCTTTCCCGGGCATTAAATGTCATTTCTTGTTGCAGGTGCAAGATAGTAGAAAGCGCGCCTCCGCTGCGGACCGTTTGGTAGAAACGGTCATAGGCCTCGGCAAAGTCGGTTTCAATCCGCATGATAAAAACCGCCATGCCGGGAATGATGGTGAGATAGGCCAGAAAAATCGGCGAGTCATAAATCGGCGAGGCTCGAAGTCCGCCGAGTACCGGGCTCCCTGTCGGCCCCAACCAAAATATGATTTTGTCAATCCAGACCCCGAAATTGAAGCAAAAGCCCGTCGCCAGAAGCGAGGGAAATCCCCGCCCTTTTTTGAAGACATCAAAATCAATCAATTGGGGAGAGGGGTATTCCTTCCAGACCAAGGCGGACATCCCCAATACCAAAATGGTCTGGCCGAGCATAAAACTGGCTAACAGACCTTCCTTGCCCCATTGGGCAAACCAGGGATTGAGGGCCAGCATACTGCCGTAGCCAAGGAAGTAAATCAGCACAATCGTTTTATATTGCTTAAGCCCGGTTAGCAGGACCGTCAATAACCAGACCAGGCATAGCAGCGCAAAGGTGGTCACGATCAGCAATTGGTATAAAACGGGGATATCGTCAAAAGTCAGTACTAGAAATGCCACCACCATGGGAAGCGAGATTGCGAAACTCGCCAGCACGGTAGCATGCAAACCAGGTAACACTCGTGTCGGTTGATGTTCAAACAGGCGGTCGGCAATATAGCGGGTGAAATACAGTTGTAGCCCGCCAGTGAAGACGAGGGAAAAGGCGATCAGCCAGGTCACGGTCACCTGGAACTGGGCAATCAGTTCGGGCAGATAAATCGTGTTGAGGCTCAAGAAATTGATCAGGAGCATGGCCAGGATGGAAATGATCCACGGTCCTGAACCGATGACTCCGGCAAATAAATAAGCCTGGAAAAGCCCGGTAAATGATTCTTTTTTAAGAAGTTTCCGCAGTTCGAAGCCGATGCCGGCCATTTTCAATCGCCTCGGTATAAATTTCCCGGAACCGGGAAAGCATTTGGGGTTCTGTGTAATATGTTTCTACCCGGGTGATCGCCGCTTGTTGCGCCTGGCGCCACTTCTCGGGCTGGGTTAAAAGTTCCAGGGCTGCCCCGGCCAAGGCGGCGGGGTCAGCGATACCCACCACTTTGCCGGAAGGGCCGATGGCTTTGTCCTCGGGAGTGCGTCCTTCAATCAGTTCCCGGCAAGAGCCTACATCAGTGGCGATACAGGGCAAGCCACTGGCGTATCCTTCCAAAATGACCAGGGGCAGTCCTTCGCTGATGGAACTGAGCACCAACACCCCGGATTGAGGAAGGATGTCGGTGATTTTCTGGAAGCCCAAGAACTTGACCTTATCTTTCAACCCCAGGCTGACTACAAGCTGCTCACATTCTTGGAAGTAATCGGGATCTTCATCGGTGGGGCCGACAATCCATCCTTCTGCTTCCGGCAAACGATTGACCACCGTGCGCATGGCACGGATGAAGGTTTTGATATCCTTGATGGGAACAACTCGCCCTAACAGGCAGAGTACCGGAGGAGGGGGAAAGGGCCTTTGCTCCCGCAAGGGGCTGAGGCGCTCGATGTTGACACCATTGGGGATGATCAAGGTGCGGTAAGGGTCGGCGCCATCGTCGATTTGGCGTTGCCGGGCTTCATCGTAGAGGCTGATAATGGGATTGGCGCTATCGTAGGCAAATTTGCCCAGCGCTTCGAAGAACCGTATCCACATTTCCCGCAAGTAGCTCAGTTGCATTGGGTCGTGCTGAAAGGGATTGCGGTTGTCGGCAATCCAATCGGCCGCCAGGAGATCGATTCGCCGTTCCTTGGTATAAATACCGTGTTCCATCAAGATATAAGGCGCATTGCGGCTGTGCTGAAGCATGGCGCCCAGGAATCCCGCGTAGCCAGTAGAGACGCTGTGATAAGCTGCCGCTGGCGGCAAGGTGTGGACCAGTTTCAGCAGCACCCACAGGGGTTGATGAAGGTTGCGCACGGTCCAGAAATAGTCGATGAATGAAGGTTCCGTGCTGTATTTATGAAAACATTGGCTGATGAAATTCCAACTGGCCTTGCTGTACAAGAAGGCGGACTCATTAAAAGCTTCTGGATTTTCTCTGATGTTTTGAGAAAGATTGGGGATTGGGGCATTTTTGGAGTCGAGTAATTCGCGCAACTCGCCATGGAATTTCTCCACGCACTCAAATTGCCGGGCCGGGATTTTGGGGGGAACAGCTGGCGGAGGCGGGCTGTCGTAGAGAAAGTGTTCTTCATAATGCACGATATTGGCGGGCATGTCATAGGATTTCTCTTGGTAATCCTGCCGCCGCGATCCGATAAACACCAAGGAAAAATTGATTTCAGGCAATCCCTTAATAATATTGGCTACCCAAGAAGAGACACCACCTCGAACATAGGGGTAGGTACCCTCCAAAATCAGCATCAAATCGGCCGTGGTGTTATGCGGCATTGGAAGTATCCCATAGCTTGTAGACAGGTTTCAGTGCAGGTTGCCATGCCAGGGTAGGCGCTTCCCGGAAGAAATAAGGAATTTGCTCGAAATGGCGCTCAATATAGGCATATTCGGCGGCATAAGGCGCGATTCTGCTGGGCGGGGCATGGAAATAAAGCGCGTGTTGCAGAGCGTTGTCAGCCACGTCAAATGCTTTGGCGCGTAGAGCCATGCGCGCCTGGAGAATCCATAAACCCGTGTCTTCCGGCAATAATTCGAGGGCCAATTGCAAATGAAACGATGCCTGTTCCAAATGGAACTGCTGGAGATCTTCCTGGCTGAGAACTTGATAGAGTAGTTCCCAATGTAAATAAGCCAGTTCCTTGTGAAAGCGGCCTAATTGGCCGGGGTCTGGATTATCCTCCAAACTTTCGTGCAAGGTGTGAATCAGCTCAAGGATCCGTTTCTCCCTGCGCTCGAGCATACTGAATGCGAGTAAGCGCAGATAATCATTTTGGTGCCCCAGGGTTTGTTGCAAAACCTTGGTGTCGGAAGGGGTATTGTGCTGGTCCAGGGCTAACAGCGCCAGCACTGCGCTATCACTGGGTACCGAGGGATCTATAAGCCGCTTGATAGCGCCGCCGGCACTAAAATGGGTTGGCTGGGCAGAGATTTCCGGCGCATAGGCTGGCGTTTCCAGATGGGTTGGAATCGGGCGCGGGCCAGCTTTTCCCAAGCGGGATAATTTTACTACGGCAGGTACTAAAATAAAGGGTCCAATGACGGGGATACATGCCCCCAGCATCCATAAAACCAGGAAATCCCTAAATTGCCACTGAGCATGGCTTGCGCGCCTGCTGAGCAGAAAGGCGAATCCAGCACTCACTATGGCAACCAGTGCATTAAGCAACAGGGCGGTTGCAAGGTTCAGCCACGGTGGCAAAAATTGGGCAGGGGGCGGTGCTGCCAGTTCGGGAAGAATAACCATGGCAATTAAGCGCTTGATAAGTGTGGATGCAGGGGGTAACTGTGAGAGTAGCCAATATATTCATCCAGCCACTCCATCAAATCCGCTGGAGGTAGCAACCGGCTGTCCAACCGTAAGCTCAGTTCGGTAGGGGTGGCCTGAAAGCGTTCCATGAGCATTTCTGAAAAGCGGTGCAGAAATCCTTCAGCGCCAATGGTACTGGTCAGCGGCATGAGTTTGAGCAGGATAATGGTTTGTGAGTCAGGGGAATGGACCCAATGTAAATCCAGCCCGCGTTTGGTTTTTTCCAGCACTTCCAGTAAAGCGGCTTGTTTTTGGCTTGGCGGAATGGTGATGGAAATGAGAGCGGAATCAATGTCTATCAGCCGCTTGAGCCTGGATAATTTCAGTAATTCCTTGCCAAAGGCGGGTGGACAATGGGGAAAGTGTTTGCGCAGCGGCAGGCTTTCCTCGTAGATGGACAGCTCATCGGCAAAATACTGTAAAATAGCCTTCATCATCAAGAGGTTTTCTTCATTGAGCGCCAGGAAGGGCATATCGGCTACCACCAATAAGCCATACAGTTTGCCGGTATAAGATTCGATGGGAATCACGGCAAGATAGTCGCTTACCTTTTCGGAAATGATTTGGGAAACCGCATAGAAAGCATCGGTCCGCTTTTCTATGGCGGTTGTGACCAGGGGATCTTCCACGTTGAGTTCAAACGCGAGACCCAAGGTAGCGGAAGGGTGGGGTAAAGGCCGGTCATGAACTACCGGAAACAGTGCGGCGGATTCCAGTCGATTGTAATGACTCAAAAGAATCAAAAGATTTTTTGCCGCTTCCCCGGTCAATGACGCGTTGTCGTTTTCGATCATGGTGCGCAGCTCCTCGAAAGCATTGCGCAGAGTCGCTGGCTGGGTAATCAGATTTTGTTCCAGGATATCGTGGGAAATGCGGGTGACGTAGAAATCCCGGGTCAGGGCCGTGAGGCGCTGCTCGTTGTACTCCAGCGCGATTTGCTGTTTATTCAGGCGTCGGCGCCACAAATCGCTGAACTGACCACAGATTAACACCAGAATGATACCTCCAAGGAATTGCTGGCGGGGCAATGGAGAGGTAATAATTTCGTATTTGCTCAAGGCAAAGAAGCCCAGAACCAAAATCCAGGCGGAACCTATTCCCGGAAGCAACCCATACCTTAAGGCGATCAATACTGGCGCAAGCCATACCCAAGGGAATTCTCCCGCGCTGAATAGGCTTTGAGGCGCCATCCATAGCTGGAGAGCCATTGTTACCAAGGGAATGGTAATGGTCTCCAGCCAAAGCCAGAATGGCTTCCTGGCGGCCATGGGTTGGCCGGAAAACAAAATCATGATTACTCGGATAACAGCCGTTTGATCAAACGATCCAAAGTACTCTGGGCAAGTACGCCCGCGCTTTGCCAATAACGTCCGGAGGCACTGGCGGCCCCACGCCAAAGGGAGGCATCAGAGGACACATCCCTCAGTTCCAAGGTGAAAGAGACTGCGGGTTCGCCATCCAGGCCCACTTTATAGCGCCATTCATCCACCGATCCCGAGATCAAATAACGAATATTGTTTTCTTTCGCCCAAGCGACATATTGTTGTGGATTGTTGGCGCTTTGTCCGATTGGCATGGGGTTGGGACTGGAAGGTGGAAAGTGGATGTTGGCAATGCCCCGGCTTTGCAGCAATGCCGCGGCAAGTTTCTGCGCTCTTTGGCCGGCAAAAGGGACGGTAGTGTGGTTGTCAAAAGGTAAAATTCCCCACGAACCCGCTTTATCCATGGCAATGGATGTACTGGTATTGATGCGAGTCGTCGCGCACCCGCCAAGCAAGTTTGTGATGGAAAAGAAAAGTACAAGGAAAAATAGGTTTTTTGTTTTCATCACTGTTGTCCTTATGCTGTCTTAAAAGAAAATTTGATAAGTCAAACCCAGGTTCAAAGTATCGTTTTGCACCCCTTGTCCTCCCTTGATACGGTCGAAAAACAAGGTGAGCCGGTCGGGGCCAAGCAACCTTGAAGAGATCCCGGCGTGGATACTGCCCCCAAAATCATTGACAGAATGCCAATTCCCGGCAATGGAAACGAAAGGGTGAAGGGTGGGCGTAAAGCCGGTTTCAAAATCAGTATTCAAATCGAGAGCCAGATTGACTTGGGTATAATCGTGAGGAATCATAAAACGGCCATCCCTATTACCGCCTTCGGGAACGTGCCGCGCCAGTTTTCCGGGCAGTGATTTTGCCGCGGAATAATCGCGCCATTGCACGCTGCTTCGCAACGCTATTTGGGGGGATCGGCTCCGCCATAGATAACGGTAGCTGCCGTCCACCAACCAGCCTTTACCCACATCGTTGCCATTGGAAGCTTCAAACCAACGGTGACCGAAGCGGACGAAAAAGTGTTGTCTCTGGCTGAAAGCATAGTCCAGATTGGTGGAAACCTCTTTTGCTGAACCGGCCAGAAACAGTTGCACGCTTTCCCGGACAACTTCACCAGTGGCAATCTTGATGCCTGGTTGCAACTTGAGAATCGAAGGCCACTTGTGTTCCAGCGAAAAAGCAGGGTGCTGGCCCTGGGCCTGGGTAACACCTCCCTGAAAGGTGGTTATCCCCAGGCGGTGGCGATATTGGAGTTGCAGACTGTATCTCGCCGGTTTAGGGGTGGATTTACGCCAGACATTGGGGTCGAGATCGATGAGGTTGACCCGTTTGGCAATTGCGCTCAAGAGCAAGCGGGAATTCAAGCGCTGGTTGATATGCAAGCGCGTTTGATGCCAGTGGGCATCCTGCAGGTTTTCATAGCGCCAGGTAAAAGCAGCACTGTTGCTTTGTTTCAGGGCCATGGATTGAAATTGTTCCGCTACCGGCCGATTCCATGGCGCACGGGTGAGAGTGCCGAATGCCAGGCTAAGCGCCTGAGACTGGCGCTGCAGCGTCGATGCCGCGTTCAGTTTTTCCTGCGTGGATAATCGGTTGTCACTATAGTCGAGCAGTTGAGCTACCGTTTGTAGATCCTGCTCCTGGATTGCCAGGCTAAGCATTGCCAAGGGAGGTTGCCGGTGACGTTGCCAATAAGATTTCAAATACCAGTAACGGGCTAACGAATCATCCGGTTGGGATGAGGCCCAGGCAAAAACCAGATCTTGACTCTGAAAGTTGTCAGCTGTTTTCTGATCCGTCAACAGCTTAAGCATTTCCGCCGCTGGTTTGTCTCCCCCTCCAAAAAGCTGCAAAAGACGTAAAAGAGCGATTTTTTTGTCATCCTTTAGGGAAAAAGGCGGGTTATTCAGTAATTGGAAGCAGCGAACGCGCCACAGCAAGGCTTCCCGGGATCTTCCGGCTTGCGCCAGCAAATCCGCATAGTTCATCAGCCACAAAGGATCATTCTGACGGTTTCGAAGATTCATGCCCATGAAAAGGAGCGCTTGTTCAGGGCGTTCCAATGCAACAAGCAGGGCAATCGTTGGCTCTATCAACTTGGGATTGTGCAGCGCCCAGGTTTGCAGGGTAGGGAGCCAGGCCGCAAGTAATTCCGCGTGACCGCTGTCAATCATGAGCCATAAATAACTCAGCCAGAGATCCAAATGACCGGGAAGCTTTTCAAGTCCTTCCCGAAGCACGGCTTGGGCCAGGGAAATCCGCCCATGTTGTTGATGCCACTTTGCCAGGCTCAAGTAATAAAGAGGATGGCGCCGCAGTTCCTCGGGAGGGGAGGGTTTGATTGCGGTGACTGCCTGGTCGAGCAGCATCCCTTTTTCATCTTGGTTGGCAATGGACAAGAGCATCAAAGCCGCGCTTAGGCTGGGCTGTTGATGCCACAGGCGCAGAGCCATGGAAAAGGCCGTGTCTAGTTTCCCGGTGCTTTTATCCAACAGGATCAGGCGGGCAATCTGGTTGGCGGAAAGTTTGTCTTGGTAGCGCTGAACCAATTGGGAGAAGGTTGTGTAATCTTGTTGCAGCCAGGCAAGCTCCAGGTGCAAACTGGCCAGCTCGAAGGGTAGATTTTTCAATTTGGGAGCGTATCTTTGCAGCAACCGGTAAGCTTCATCAGAATCCCCCCCGAGCAATGCCAGGGATACCAGCCGCAAGATCGCCCAAGGTTCGGGCGAATGCCGTTTGAGAAACAACCGCAAGACGTGTTGTTCTCGTTCAGGTTGGTCGATACTGCGGTACAGTTCGGCCAATTGCCGCAGCAAACCTGCGTGACCATACCTGCGGTAACGTTGCCAGAGTACCGGAATGGCCCGTTCTGGTTTTCCCACCTCGCTCCAGGCATGGATGAATTTCATGAAGAGTTGATCGTCCCTGGGCCGCTTTTTCATTAATAGGCGATAGAGGACCAATAATTTGGGGTAATCGTGACGGGCCTTAGCCAAGGCCAGGGCGCGATCAAAGTCCTTGGGGTTACCCTGAAGCGCGAGAAAGAAAAAATGTCTCAAGGCAAGATCGCTTTTTCCCTGCCAAAGAGCGGCTTGGCCTGCTTTTCGCCGCCAATCCAAATTGTTGGGGTCGTTTTTTAATGCTTTTTGCGCCACGGCGAGCGCCTCTTTCAAAGCGCCGGATTTGATGAAGACATCGTATGCCATTTGATAATCAGCTTCCTGATAGGGAAGAGAAGGCTCATAGGTTTCTTCTGCTTCTGCTGGCAATAAAAAAATGGCGATGATGAAAATCAATGGCCAGTGGAAATGCACTGATTTTCTCCTTGTGGTTGAGGGATGCCCACGAGCAAACGGGCAAAGTAGGACGCACACTCCGCATTGGCTGACATCAGCGCCAATTTGGATAGAAACCGGTAGGTTCTTTGAGATGGCTGGATCATGGGTAAAAGGTTCAGGGCCAACGCCAGGGCTTTTTGGGAGTCCCCTTGTGCCAGTTGAATTTTGATTGCTTCTTCGAATACTTGGCGTTTGAGGGCTGCATCTGAGGATGTCATCAATATCTGCCGGTATAGATGCATGGTTAATTGGGTATCGCCCAAATGTTTGGTTGTTTCCGCCAGTTTTTCCAAATGGCGGGGATCTTTTTCTGATTGAATCAGATCCATCAATTTATTTTTTAGCGCTTGGCGGGCTGGATCCGATTCACTCAGGGCAAAGTATTGGTGTTCTAGGGCGTTTAGATAGGCTGCCAGGGTTTCAGGATAGTGACGAACGAATTTTTCCAGAATCTGGACGGCTTCCTGATAATTGCCCATGGCAATCAATTGCTCTGCCAGTTGGCGTTGGTACTCGAGGGAATTTGGGTGTTCTTTTGCCAGCAAGCGCAAATACTTCAGGGAAGTGGGGGTGGGATCCTCGGACCGGTTAAGCAGCCGTTCCAAGGATTTATCCGGCGCAAGCCAAAACAGCGCGGCGGCAACGGCAACAATCAAGCCAATGATCAGGCCAACTGAAGCAAAGCGCTCCTGGTTTTCGTTACCGGCATTTGAAAGTGAATTCGACACTTTTGTCATGAAAATGATATTGACTGAATGTTTTACCCCTTTGGGTTTGGGTGGGGGTATGGGAAATACGGGTTATCTCACAGGACTTCCCGATGGCGAATTTGACTGTCACCGGCATTTCCCCGCGTAAACGAATCAGTAACCGGTTGCCATCAGCGGCATAGTTTTCCACAGTGGCGTTGGCTGAAATGACATAGGGTTTTGAAGCCGTTTTGCGGGTGAAAGAGAAGCGTGCCTCAGGCCCCGGTACTAAATGAAGATAATAACTATCGTCATTGGCGGTATTAAAACCCGTTATCCGGCTGCTTGTATCCATGTCTGGGTAGCCGAGCTTTCGGGGTGAGCGCAAGGTGAGGGCCTGGCCATAATTGCGCACGATGAATTGATCTTGTTGGCGGGCAATCACCAGTTTCTCGAAATCCAGCGCGGATCGTATATAAGTAGAAGAGAATATGGGATGGGTTGATTGACGGGCGGCCCAGGCATACACTTCCTGCAAGGCGTGTAATGCCCCGGGACGGTCGGCAGAATAGAAATGATAGTAAATATTGATAGGCTTCAGGCGCCTGGGGGATTCGGTTAACTGAAATGTATTTCTTACCCGTTTGAAACCATAAAATGGCCCCCGCCACAAATTAGTAAAATCGTTTTCGTTACCAATGGGGGCAAAGACCTGGAAGTAGTCGCCTTTCCAGATGCCATTCCCGAACAAGTTGGTAAGCGATGGATGGGTGCGTAGAATCACGCTGCCGCCGCCATTGATATTCAGCAGGCCGGCATCATAAGCTGCTTTCAGGCTGGGAATGCCCGGGTCGGTATCGCCTGACCAATTGATGATTTTGGTTTTTTTGTCAGGCGGGGCGATTAGTTTATCAATCAATTTTGCGGAACCTGCGGTTTCCATTCGGGGATCGAAACGATAGCCAGGGATAGGCAGGTTGTAGCCATATTCACCCGCCGCCGGATCGATGGTTTTGGGATTGACCCCCGCGCTCAAGTCCGGATTCTTTTCCAGCGCTTGCCAGTCAAAAGGGTGGGAGTAGGTGTGACTGGCAGTCTCGGTCCAGGGCAGTTCCAGGATGCGCCGGGCAATTTTCCGCATTCGCGGGGCTTTTTGGGGAAATAAGCCATTATCGGTGAACTCTCCAACGATAAAGGAGACATTGGTGGGCCAGCGGTATTTCCGTAAGATTTCCTTTTCCAGCACTTCACCGGCGAAACGCCCATAGTAATCGGGTACGGTACTGAGCGCGGCAAAGCCGTCACCATCGATATGCACCATCATTATCCGGCGGCCGCTGCGGGTGGTGATATCCGGTATTGGCATATCCGGCAAGCGTAAGGCTTGAGTGAGGAAGGTAAAAGGATCCAATATCCAGAGCGATTGCGCTCCTTCTTTGGGAAGGGTGATTGTATTGACAATATGAGGCGCCATGGCATAGCCTCCCCAAGGCGTAATGGTGACGGCATCTTGGCGCTGCTTTTTTCTGTCTTGCAGTTGCAGCAGGATTTTTCCCCGCTCGAGATGCAACGGGCTGAAATCGGCAATCGTCGGTTTCGGGTCGGTTTCCATGCCGATAAAAGTTCTATCGATTTGCGTGATAGCGATAGGAGCGCCGCTCTCCGATACATTGGGAGCTTTCAGTCCAAATGGCTGTAGGTGACGTTCATCCATTGGAAAGCCAAAATCTCCCAAAATAACAATGGGGACGCCATTTTTTTTCTGCTGCAGCAGCCACTGCCACACCCTTTCGCTTTCCTTGTCCAAGGGCTTTTCAAACCAAGTGACAATGCCTGCGTAGGTGCCGGTGAGCGGGAATTCAGGGAGTGGGTTTTGAATGTGGAGGGGACGGGCAGAATAACCCAGGTAATTCACCGGCATGGTGAGATAAAAATTGAGGTTGGACTGATAGGGATTGCTATCGCCACTATAGAGCATCAGGATTTTGCGGGGCATGACTTCCCGCAATCCAACGCCGACCATGTTGAGTTCAGCATTGGTGATCCAGGGGATAAAGCCATGGCTTTGGATTTTCCGGGCAGTGAGCCGGGCTTGATTGCGTGCATCGGGAGGCAGGTAGTCGATTGCAATGACCGGCAAACCCAGACTGCGGGCTTTGTTTAATTGAGTCAGCAGCCATTCCCTGTCCTGTGGGTTTACCTCGGTGTACATGCCTTTGGATTGATTCCATCCCTGATATAACGATTCCGCGGCTACGGCATCCACGTCCCTGGCTACCTGCTCCAAAAACGGGAAGCCACGGTTCAGGATCAGTTTTGCCTTGGGGTAACGGGATTTGATGGCTTTAATGAGTGCTACCAATCCGCCTTCATGGCGTTTTCTATCGGAGGCCTGTTTGCTGACAAGCTGATAAGAATCCAGCGTATCCAGGAAAAATCCGCGAAAGCCCTTTTCCCATAGAGGGGCGATCATATTTTCCAGAAAATATTGGCGGCATTTGAGTATGGATTGATCGATGACGCTCGCTTGCCAGGCTTTATTAGTGCCGACGATACATTCTTTGGGAATTTTGTTCAAATGGGTGCTTTGGCCATGAATTTCACCGGCGCTGACATAGGCAAACAATTCTGAGTGGGGGGTTCGATACTGTTTTGGGTCCAGATTGCTATAGGGTTGCACCACTACCCAATCGAAAGCGCGCAGCTCATCGGAAGGCGGCTCGGTTCCATAATGAAAAGCCACTGCGGGGTTGCTCCAGGCTGGCGCTGCCGACCACATAAGAAATCCAAAAATAAAAAACAAGAGGCGGATCATAAAAAATTAAACTAAAAAACTATCCCATCTGAATAGTAGTCAAAAAAGCCACCCATAGAAGCTTAGCAAAGCAAATTATGTTTCCCGTTTGATACGATATCTTGAAATGCGCGTTATAGTTTATCGGATTTTTCTAAAACCGTAAGTAAAATCGTACAACCGTGCTCAAATGGGGAGAGAGACCAATTGCGGCCAGGCCAAAAGTAGCATAAGCTCAATCCTTGGTTAGCAAGGGTCGAAGTTCGATGAAGCTGGAAATCGACAAGCAAAACGATTGGACTATTCTCCATCTCCTGGAACCGCGGCTGGATGCCCATAATTCCGGTGAGTTGAAAGATCGGATCCTCAAGCTCCTGGAAAGTGGCGACAAGCAGTTGGTGATCGATTTATCCGAGGTGCGCTTTATTGACAGTTCCGGACTCGGGGCGCTTCTTTCCGGTTATAAAAACGCCAACCTTCACCATGGCAGCCTGGTTTTGGCGGGGCCACAGTCCCGAGTTAAATCAATGTTTGAATTGACCCGCCTCAACCAGGTATTCGATATCTATGCCAGCGTTGCGGAAGCGTTGGCTGGGGAATGAGGTCATGAATACCCCCAATGATATTCAAGTAGATATTGTCGTCCCCAATCAAACCCGTTATTTAAGTTTGATTGGTAACATCGGGGAGGCGATTGCCAAGGAGCTGGACCGCTACCAAGGAGACCGCGAGACGCTGGCCTACCACCTGAATCTGGTGCTGACAGAGGCCATGGCCAATGCCATTCGTCACGCCCATCACGATAATTCGAAGAAGACTGTACGGGTGAAAATCCATATCGATCACCATCAATTGTGCATCGAAGTTTACGATCAAGGCCAGGGATTTGACCTGGAATCGGTCCCAGAACCCGATCCCGGTGCGCCTGTGGATCATGGACGAGGGCTTTTTTTGATCCGTACTTTGATGGATGAAGTGGAATACCGCCGGGGTAAGGATGGTAATGTCTTGATCATGAAAAAAAAGCTGGGGTAGGCAATGGATTCCTGGGCCAAGGACTTCGTGACTTTGGCAGGGCGCGACTTTGCACCGCAGTGGCTAAAGGTTTTTCCAGACAGTTATAAACAAGTGACTTCCCCCCAGCAGGCTATTGAGGATATAGCCCATATTCAAACGCTGCGCCAGGGCCATAAAGTGGCGGTTGATTTTTGGTTTGACCAGGCCGGCCATCCGCCTTGTTTGCGTTTCTACAGTACCCGATTCTTGTATTTAGATGCCTGGTTACCGCCGATTAATCATTTGGGATTAAGGGTGGTGGATCAATCTTATTTTCAGATGCCGTTGCCGGACGGCATGGTCTATTTGCGCTGTTTCCATGTGGAAACAGCGCAAGCCATGGAGCGGCGAGTCTTGGAGGCTGCCCGGGATGAAATCATCGCTTTGCTGACAGCGGTTTTTTCCGGGCGGGTGGAGGACGATGCTCTAAATGGTTTGATCTTGGGCGCCTCTGTGTCATGGCGGCTAGTGGATATGTTGCGTGGCTACCGTAATTATTTTTTTCAATTGGGCAGCACTTATTCCCGCAGCCGTTTCCATACGGCGTTTTTGGATTATCCTCAAGTGGCAAAGCTGTTGTGTGATTATTTTGTGACCCGCTTTGACCCTTCTTTGCCCTGGGCGACGCAGGAAAAACGCGAAGAAGAAGGTTTATTCCCTCTGCGGCAGGCGCTGCAGCCAGCCCTGGAAGCTGTCACGGATATTCACGCTGACCGGATTTTAAGGACCGTATTCAATTTGATTGATGCCACGGTAAGGACGAATTTCTTTTGTCCCGGCAGTGAAGACCGATTCGCCTTCAAACTCAGCGGCCTGGGCGTCATTGAGATGCCGGTGCCGATGGCAAAATATGAAATTTATGTCCACGGCACCGGAATGGAAGCGGTGCATCTTAGAGGCGACAAGGTTGCCCGTGGCGGTATCCGCTGGTCAGACCGGCTCGATGATTTTCGTACCGAGGTCTGGGAGTTGATGCGTACCCAAATGCTTAAAAATGCGCTGATCGTTCCACAAGGCGCCAAAGGCGGATTTATCGTTAAAAACAAGAACCCGCAACCCAGTCAGATCAAAACTGCCTATGTCACTTTTATGCGTGGTCTGCTGGATATTACGGATAACCTCAAGGAAGGCCGGGTTATGCAGCCGCCTGATGTGATCAGTTACGATGGCGATGATCCCTATTTGGTGGTGGCGGCAGATAGAGGGACAGCCAGGTTTTCTGATATTGCCAATCGGATCGCAGCTGAATACGGGTTTTGGCTAAACGACGCATTTGCCAGTGGTGGTTCCAACGGCTATGACCATAAAAAACTGGGAATTACCGCCAAAGGTGCCTGGGAGTGTGCAAAACGGCACTTTTATGAGTTAGGGCGGAATTTAGAGGAAGAAATCATCACCGTGATCGGGATCGGCAGCATGGACGGGGATGTGTTTGGTAACGGCATGCTGCTATCGAAACAGCTCAAGCTTTTGGCTGCCTTTTCCGGACGCGCCGTTTTCCTCGATCCTAATCCCGACCCGAAAATTGCTTATCAAGAAAGGCTGCGTTTGTTCAAGGTAGGGGCAAGTTGGGACCAATACAATCCGGCATTGATTTCGGAAGGGGGCGGCGTGTTTCCCCGGCAGGCCAAAAGCATCCCCCTTTCTTCGCAGGTACGGCGATGGTTGGGTATTCGCCATGAAGCCTTGGATAGCGAGACTTTGATACGCTACCTTTTAATGGCGGAAGCGGATCTTATGTGGTTGGGTGGCATAGGGACTTATGTCAAAGCAAGCTGGGAAAAAAATAAAGAAGTCGGCGATCCGGCCAATGAAGCGGTCAGGATCAATGCGGACCAGCTGCGGGTCAAAGTGGTTGCGGAAGGAGCCAATCTGGGATTTACCCAGTACGGCCGGGTAGAGTTTGCCAGGACCGGCGGCAAAATCAACATGGATGCCATTGATAATTCCGCCGGGGTGGATTTATCCGACCACGAGGTCAACCTCAAAATCCTATTGTATTCTTTGCAAGAACAAGAAGACTTGGCAGGGGAGACGCCTGACGTATGGTTGTCTCGGGTGTGTGATGAAGTCGTGGATAAAGTATTAGGCCATAACGCCAGCCAAAGTCTCTGTCTGTCTTTGGATTTGTTGCGCTGCCAGCGTGATTCAGCGCCTTTCTTGGATCTGGCCGACCGGTTGGAGAATGCCGGCTTGTTAAAACGGGAGTTGGAAAGTTTCCCTGGTTCAGATCAGGTGCTTGCCCGTAGTGATCGTGCTCTCACCCGGCCTGAATTGGCGGTGTTGCTCTCATTGACTAAATTACAGCTAAAGCAAGCACTGCTCGCCAGACCTGCGTTTTTACGTCAGGATTTTTTACAACCATTTCTCCTTGATTACTTTCCAAATGAACTAGCAAAGCAGTTTGAAGTTGGTATTTCTCATCACCCCTTGGCCCTTGAAATTACCGCTACCGCTTTGGCGAATTATATTCTGGATCGGGCCGGCATCACCTTCCTTGGCCGGGTTGAGGAGGTTTCCAGCCCCCTTATCAAGTATGCGGTATCTTTATATTTGACCTTTGATGCGGTTTTGGGCAGTGCGTTGTTGCGTCAAAATTTGATCGATCAAGCACGGACGCTTTCCTGTGACCGGCTTTATAGCCTGCTGCTGCGAATTGAAGATGCCTTGGCATTATGCTCAAGTTGGTTTTTGAACCGTGGCCGCTCATTGACGCCAGAGGCGGAAACCATTCATCGCTGTCAAAAATTTTTACAGGTTTTCGATCATCAATTTTGGGCGGAAGATACCTTGGAAATTGGCCGGTTGCAATCAGAGGGCTTGAGTGATGAGCATGCGCGGCGTTTGGCCTTATTGAAACAATTGTATGATTTTCCGGTATTAGTGGATCTGGCCATAAGCAGTCAGCTGGATTTTAATGAAATTGCCCAGACTTATTTCACGGTCGCGGAATTTTTGGGCCTTTCCGCAATCTTAGATTCTTTGGCGCGGATACCTGCACGTTCAGATTGGGAAAGCCGGCTCAAGCAAGCGCTTTTCCTGCGTTTCAAGGGGGCGAATGCGTCATTGACCCGGCGATTGATTGCCGGGTCGGATGAGGTGGGGATGGTTTGTAAAAGTCCTGTGTGTTTGCAAAAGTTCAGCCGGTTTCAACGGCTTAGGCGTGAGCTGGAATCCCATCCACCTTCTGATTTATTGCCTTTTGCCACCTTAAGCGCGGAAATGGAAGGGATGGTGGAAGCCTTGGCATGAGTAGCTATTATCCACTTAAAAGAAGATGTTAATATTGGATTTTGTAACGAAAAAGAGGGGAGAGCCTTGCCATGGGGAACAATAAAAAAGCTGAAGACATTCTTGAAAAAATGGAAAAGGGGTTCCAGGCAATTGGGATCGATACCCGCGCCTGGAATGCCCGGTTTGACCACTTTGCCCGCATTGCATCCCGCCTCGCTGGCCGTCCTTTTGCCTTTAACATTGCTATCGCGATTATTCTCTTGTGGATGTTCAGCGGTCCTGTTTTCGGTTTTAGCGATACCTGGCAACTGATAATCAATACCGCTACCACCATTGTGACTTTCCTGATGGTGTTCCTCATCCAGCACACCCAGAACCGGGATACCGATGCCATCCAGATCAAACTCGACGAGCTGATTCGCGCTGTGGACAATGCCGAAAACATGCTGCTGGATCTGGAAGAAATGGAAGAAAAAGAACTGGATCTCCTCCGCCAGCGGTATTTGGAATTGGCGCGCAAGGCGCGGGAGGAGCTGGAGCGGCGGGAGGCAAAAAATTAAATGTTTGCCAGTCAGGCTATATTCAGTAAAGGAGATTTCAAATTTTTGTTGCCTGATCTACAGGGTGTTTAAAGTAGCTGAGAAAACAGACAAGGATTGTTTTTCTACATGCGGTTTTTTCTCCGAATTCCCTTGGGGGTTCTGCCGTTAGATTTGCTTGCGTGTATGCCGCTGTTTTCCCAATTCCATAAGCCTATAACAGGAGAAACTTGCATGACTGGATACGTTTTGCGCCTGCGCCATCTCTTTTTCGTTTTGTTGCCGGCGTTATCTATTATCGCCTGCGCGCCGGAACTCACCGATGCCGAACATGTTGCCCGAGCCAAAGAATTCCAACACAAAGGTGATCTGAGATCCGCCACTATTGAGTTAAAAAGCGCTCTGAAAAAAAATCCCCGCAACCCAGAGGCCAGAACCTTGCTGGGAGAAGCTTATTTGAAGCTTGGCAATGGTGTTTCTGCTGAAAAAGAACTGCGCCGGGCGATTGATCTGGGGGTGCGTAAGGAGGCACTGCTACTTCCGTTGGTTAAGTCACTTGCGTTGCAAAATAAACACCAAGCTGTCATTGATGAAATCGGAAACCCCGACGCATTCCCAAGGGGGCAGCAGGCCGAGCTCTACGCCTTTCTTGGGGATGCCTGGCTGGGATTGGGTGAGGCGGAAAAGGCCCGGTCGTCGTTTCAAAAAGCGCTCAAGATCGATCCCGCATCGCCGCTGGCTAAATTGGGCCTGGCCCGGTTGGCTCTGAAAGACGGGAAAATTACCGAAGCGGAAACCTTGGTTGAACAGGCTCTGACTGCCGATCCACAACAGGGGCGTATTTGGCGTTTCAAGGCGGAGCTTGATAAATCGCAGGGCAGGTTTGAGCAGGCCGAAGAGGCATACGGCAAGGCTATTCAGTTCAATGCGGTCAATATACCTGATTTGGTCCAGCGGGCATTGCTCCGGATAGAAATGAACAAACTGGATGAGGCCGCCAGGGATGTGCAAGTCCTGAGGCAAAAAGCGCCTCGTTATTATCTGGGGCATTTTGCGGCTGGTTTGTTGGCAATGCGGCAAGAACGTCTCGATGAGGCCCAATCAGAACTCGAAACCGCCTTGAAATTGAACGAACGCGATCCTCGGCTGCGTTATTTTCTTGGCTTGGTTTATCTGCTCAAAAACCAATTTATCCTGGCGGAAAATGAACTGAGCCGCTTTCTGAATGCAGTACCTGATTCTGTCAAGGGGCGTCAGGCTTTGGCGTGGACCCAGTATCGGTTGAAACACTATGATGCGGCTAAACAAACCCTGGCGCCAGTGATAAAGGCCATGCCGGAAGAACTGTTCTCCCGCTTGTTGATGAGCCGGATTGAATATGCCAGGGGAAACCGTCAAGCATCAATCAGGCACTTGCAGGCCATGCTCGAATTGCATCCGGATTCTCCCGGCCTGTATGCTCAGCTTGGGCG